>CALXCG010000027.1 GCA_944386745.1 uncultured Clostridia bacterium
TATTATTGTATTTTTAAAGTCTACTGTTCTTCCTTGTGAATCTGTTATACGGCCATCATCTAGTACTTGTAATAGGATATTAAATACATCTGGATGTGCTTTTTCTATCTCATCAAATAGCACTACTGAATATGGTTTTCTTCTTACTGCTTCTGTAAGTTGACCTCCTTCTTCATATCCAACATATCCTGGAGGTGCTCCAATTAATCTTGATACAGAATATTTTTCCATATACTCTGACATATCAATTCTTACCATATTATGCTCATCATCAAATAGACTTTCTGCTAAACTTTTTGCAAGTTCTGTTTTTCCTACTCCAGTAGGCCCTAAGAATAGGAATGAACCTATTGGCTTTTTAGGATCGCTTATTCCCGCTCTTGATCTCATTATTGCTTCTGATACATCTTCTACTGCTTCATCTTGTCCTATTACTCTTTTATGTAAGATATCCTTAAGATGTAATATTTTCTCTCTTTCGCCTTCCATAAGTTTTGCTACTGGTATGCCAGTCCATTTTGATACTATTTTTGCAATTTCTTCTTCTGTTACTTTGTTTCTTAATAAAACCTTTTCTTTATTATTTTCTTCTGCCTCTTCTTTTTCTAGCTCTTTTTGTAGTTCTGGAAGTTTTCCATATCTTAATTCCGCTACTTTATTTAAGTCATAGTTTCTTTCTGCTTGCTCTATTTCTCCATTTGTTTTTTCAATTTCTTCTCTTAATTTTTGTACTTTTTCAATTGCTTGTTTTTCATTTTCCCATTTTGCTTTCATTGAATCAAACTTTGTTTTAAGTTCTGATTTTTCTTTTTGAATTTCTTCTAGTCTTTGTTTTGAAAACTCATCTTTTTCTTTACTAAGCGCTGTTTCTTCTATTTCTAATTGCATTATTTTTCTTGATACTTCATCCAATTCTATTGGCATTGATTTCATTTCCGTTTTTATTAAACTACATGCTTCATCTACTAAATCTATTGCTTTGTCTGGTAAAAATCTGTCGGAGATGTATCTGTTTGACAAAGTTGCTGCTGCAATTAGACTATTATCTGATATTTTTACTCCATGAAATACTTCATATCTTTCTTTTATTCCTCTCAAAATTGAAATTGTATCTTCTACACTTGGCTCATCTACCATTACTGGTTGGAATCTTCTTTCTAATGCTTGATCTTTTTCTATATATTGCCTATATTCATTTAGTGTTGTTGCTCCTATACAATGTAATTCTCCTCTTGCAAGCATTGGTTTTAATAAGTTTCCTGCATCCATTGCTCCTTCTGTTTTTCCTGCTCCTACTATTGTGTGTAATTCATCAATAAATAGAATTATTTTTCCTTCACTCTTTTTTACTTCTTGAAGTACTGCTTTTAGTCTTTCCTCAAATTCTCCTCTATATTTTGCTCCTGCAACAAGTGAACCCATATCTAATGCAAATATTGTGCTGTCCTTTAGCCCTTCTGGTACATCTCCTCTTACAATCCTTAACGCTAAGCCTTCTGCTATTGCTGTTTTTCCTACTCCTGGCTCTCCTATTAAGCATGGGTTATTCTTTGTTTTTCTTGATAATATCATTATTACATCTCTTATTTCTGAATCTCTGCCTATTACTGGATCTAGTTTTTGTTGACGCGCTAATTCTACTAAATCTTGTCCATATTTTTTTAATACATCATATGTGCTTTCTGGATTATCACTTGTTACTCTAGTATTTCCTCTTACACTTTCTAATGCTTTTAAAAATTCGTTTTTTGTTAATCTATATTTTTTGAATAGATTTTTTAAATAACTATTTGCATTGTCTATTATTGAAAGCATTATGTGTTCTACTGAGATATATTCATCTTTCATTTTATTTGCTATTTTTTCTGAATTTGTTAAAACTTGGTCTACATCTTGTGATACATAAATTGAGTTTGCTTGTCTTGCTCCTCCTGTCATTTTTGGTAAACCTTCTATTTTATCATTTAACTCTTTTTCAAATTCTTGTGGAATGTTCATCTTTTTTAGTAATTCTTTTATTAAGCTATCTTCTTGATTTAGTAATGCTAATAAAAGGTGTTCTTCTTCTATTTGTGCATTTTGATTTTCTATTGCAATACTTTGTGCTTCTTGTATCGCTTCTAATGATTTTTGCGTAAATTTTTGTGCATCCATTTATTATCATCCCTTTCAATTTGATATTTTTTATCCTAGTGTATTATATCACATTTATATACGTTTGCATGATTTTTTTGAGGTATTTTTGTGAAATTTGTATTTTTGCCTATTTCTCTTGAAACTCTAGCATTTTTGTTATATAATACAATGCATATAATAAGAATTAAAGATAAAAAATATGAAAGGGGCTTTAATATGGGCTACAATTTTACAGAAATTGAAAAAAAATGGCAAAACTATTGGGACGAGCATAAAACTTTTTATACTGACGTATGGGATTTTTCTAAACCTAAATTTTATGCATTAGATATGTTTCCATATCCATCAGGACAAGGTCTTCATGTTGGTCACCCAGAAGGATATACTGCAACAGATATAATGTCTAGAATGAGAAGAATGCAAGGATATAACGTTTTACATCCAATGGGATGGGATGCTTTCGGTTTACCTGCAGAACAATATGCAATAAAAACTGGAAATCATCCAGCAGAATTTACAAAGGCAAACATTGCAACTTTTAAAAGACAATTAAAAATGTTAGGATTTTCTTTTGACTGGGATAAAGAAATCTCTACATGTGATCCAGATTTTTACAAATGGACTCAATGGATTTTTAAACAATTATATAATGATGGTCTAGCAAAACTTGTTGAGATGCCTGTAAACTGGTGCGAAGGTTTAGGTTGCGTACTTTCAAATGATGAAGTTATTAATGGTAGAAGTGAAAGAGGAGACTTCCCTGTTGTTCGTAAAAATATGAAGCAATGGGTTTTAGATATTCCTCAATATGCAGAAATCTTATTAGATGGATTAGATGATATTGATTGGCCTGAATCAACCAAGGAAATTCAAAGAAATTGGATTGGAAAATCTGAAGGCGCAGAAGTTATATTCAAGGTTGCCGATTTTGATAACATAGAATTTACTGTATTTACTACAAGGCCAGATACTCTATTTGGTGCCACATATTGCGTTATTGCTCCTGAACTTGATTTAGTAAACAAAATAACAACTGATGAACAAAAAGATGCAGTTGAGAAATATAAACAAGAAGCTGCTAGTAAATCAGACCTAGAAAGAACTGAACTAAATAAAGAAAAAACAGGTGTATTTACAGGAAGCTATGCTATTAACCCTGTAAATGGTAAGAAAATCCCTATTTGGATTTCAGATTACGTACTTTCTACATATGGTACAGGTGCAATTATGGCTGTTCCTGCTCATGACCAAAGAGATTATGAATTTGCAAGTAAATTTGGTATAGATATAATCCCTGTATTAGAAGGCGGAGATATCTCAAAAGAAGCATTTACTGGAGATGGATTACATATCAATTCTGATTTTCTTGATGGATTAGATAAAGAAACAGCTATCCAAAAAATGATTGAATATCTTGAATCTAATAAAATTGGAAAGAAAAAAATTAATTATAAACTACGTGAATGGATATTTGCAAGACAACGTTATTGGGGAGAGCCAATTCCAATTGTATACTTAGATGATGAAATGCGAGCTTTAGCAGATGATGATTTACCTTTAGTTTTACCAGAACTTGAAGATTATGCTCCTTCAAAAACAGGCGCATCACCATTAGATAAAGCAACAGATTGGGTAAATACTACTTTTGAAGGAAAACCTGCTAAAAGAGAAACAAGTACAATGCCTGGTTCTGCTGGTTCTAGTTGGTATTTCTTAAGATATATTGATCCTAAAAATAATGATGAATTTGCAAATAAAAAATTACTTGAATACTGGATGCCTGTTGATTTATATGTAGGTGGTCCTGAACATGCAGTTGGACATTTACTATATTCAAGATTTTGGAATAATTATTTATACAACAAAGGACTTGTTCCAGTAAAAGAGCCATTTGCAAAACTACGTCATCAAGGTATGATTTTAGGTACTAATGGCGAAAAAATGAGCAAATCAAAAGGAAATGTTATCAATCCTGATGATATGGTTAAACAATATGGTGCAGATAGTTTAAGATTATATGAAATGTTCATGGGACCAATAGATGCCGTTAAACCTTGGGATGTCAACGGTATTGAAGGTACAAAGAAATTCTTAGACCGTATTTGGAGATTATATGTAGAATCTGGAAAAATTAAAGATACTCCAAATAAAAATCTAGAAAAAGATTATCATTTTACAGTTAAAAAAGTTACAAATGATTATGAAACTATGAATTTCAACACAGCAATTTCTCAAATGATGATTTTCATAAACAATGTTAATAAGGAAGAAATTTTCCCATTAGAGTATGCTGAAGGATTTTTAAAATTACTAAATCCAATTGCACCACATATTACTGAAGAATTGTGGAGCATCTTAGGTCATGACAATACAATAGCTTATGAAAAATGGCCAACTTATGACGAATCTAAAACTATTGATGATGAAATTACTTTACCAATTCAGTTTAATGGTAAATTAAAAGCTACTATTCAAATTCCTTTAGATGAAGATGAAAGTGTCATCAAGCAAAAGGTTCATGAAGCAATTGATTCTAAATTAGATGGAAAAACTATTATTAAAGAAATCTATGTAAAAAATAAAATTTATAACATTGTTGTGAAATAGGGATTTAGGGACGGGGTTAAAATCCCTGTTTTTTTAACTTATCTTTTAGCTATTAAAAATAGTATAAAATTTATTTCATTTCTCGGCTAACATTTCATCATTAAGAAAATTTAAAGTTATCTAACAGGCACCTCTCAAAGCTAGTTTGAGATTCTCCTATTAGATAACTTAACATTTTCTAAAATGATTCCATTCACATTCGAAATTCATAAATTTTATACTATTTTTATAGCTTTTTAATTTTTAAAATCTAAACAGGGATTTTTAGGACCGTCCCCCTAATCCCTGTTCTGTAACAAAACTGTAACTAATACTTAATACTTTTGACATTCTCTTTTTTCGACTTTTGTTGTATAATTTAATGGAAAATATATTAAGGAGTTTTGTCGATATGAGTATAGAAACAGATTTAAGAAAAGATGGAATAGAAGTAACAAAAAAATTAGATACACTTCAAATTAACTCTATTGCAAATAATATCGCAATGAAATTATGCGAAACTTTTCCTGAATATAATTTAAACCAAAATGAACTTTTCATACGTTTATCACGTTTAGATATGTATAGAGCAAAAATGCCTGAAGGAATGGCAGAGGCAAATTATTTCTATAAAAATACATCTATATATTTTAATGAGCATATTCCAGATGATGACCTAGAAGAATTTGCTGTTCATGAGTGTATACATTACTTGCAAGAAGTAAAAGATAAAAGAAATTATCTAATTAGAATGGGACTTTGTGATTATACAGAGTTTAAAATATATGGTTTAGGGTTAAATGAAGCAGCTGTTCAATTAATGGCATCTAAAGTAAATGGTATTCCTAAAGAATATGTAAAATATTTTGGAATTAGTTTTGAAACAATTAGCCCTTCATACTATCCTTTAGAATGTTGTTTGGTAAATCAATTAGCATATTTAGTTGGTGAAGATGTTTTATTTGAAAGTACATTAAACAGTAATGATAATTTTAAACAGGCTTTTGCAGATGCTACTTCACCTAAGGTTTTTATGGCTATTCAAAATGCAATTGATGAAATTTTATATCATGAAGAAGATATTATTAAATTAAATAATAAAATTGCAAATATTGATGATAGAAATAAAAAAGTTGATGGTATGTTAAAGAAAATTGATGAACTAAAAAGTGAAATTTCTCTTATTTTCTTTAGGACTCAAAACTTGATTATTTCAAGTTATTTTGATAATAGTTTTAATAAAATTACTAATCTTGAAGAAGTTGAAAATTATAGGAGAAAACTATATACATTTAAAGATTATTTAGGCTCAGCTGAAGGTTATACATTTTTTAATGATTATTATGTTTCAAAAATGGAACAACTTGAAGAAAAATATAATGCTCTTGAAAATGGCGAAACATTACAAATTGAAACTGCTATTAAAGTTATTTCTAAAAAAGAGAATATGTTTAGACGTTTTATCGCTGCTATTAAAAAATTGTTATTTGGAGGAATTGGAGCTCAAGAAAATAATTCAAATAATTAATGTTGCAAAATCCAAAAAAAGATGATATAATAGTTACATAAAATTTTACAATCCTGTTTTTCAGGTTGATATATAGACATTTACTATAAAATAATTATTTTAAGGAGGTATTGTAAATGATATTTTGGATTATTTGGATTTGTGGACTTATATTAACAGTTCCTATATTTATAATTTATGCGCGGTATGGTTATGATGATATTTTTTTTAATACTTTTATAAATAAAATTGAGCTACCAGAAGACTATGATGCCACAAAATTACAACTACTTTCAATAGTAAGTATAGTTATGCTGGATGCATTAACAATTACTGGAATGGTATATATATCTTATGGTTCATTACTTATGATTCTTACTATTCTTATAATTTTGTTTGTATTTAATGATTTTTATTTGAAACTCCAATTTTTTTATAAAAAAATATCAAAAGTTATTCTGATAATATTATTTATCATTTCAATAGTAGGATGGGGAAGAAAACTTTATATTTATGACTTAAATATAGAAGTAATTACAGAAACTTTTACAGAAACAGAAGAAAGAAAACTTTTATCTTTTTATAATGTACCCATCCAAGACGTTTCTGGATATATTGGTCATTATAGTGGCAAAATAACTTCTACAGATGAAATTCCATACTGGTATTTAGATGACACTACCCATAAAGGTTTATATGATTCTGCTCCGGCAACAGATTCAGAAATAATATTCATTCAAGATAATGAAACATCTTATCTTGAAATTGTAACCTATACCACCACAAAAACTGAATATAATAATAATGAGGAAACTCAGATAACCTTAGATGAGGAAACATCTTCGACATATAAGTTTTATTTACCCAAATCACAGTTTGATAATTCAAATAATTAATGTTAAAAAACAGTAAAAGTTTGCTAAACTTTTACTGTTTTTTTAATATTAATCTTCTAAAAATTCTACTATTTTATTTGCCGCTTCTCTACCTGATTGAGCTGCCCAAGCAACAGTTCCTTTTATTCCTGCTAAATCTCCACCAGAAAAAACTTTAGAATTTGAAGTTTGGTAATTTTCATTTATTAATATATTTCCCCATTTATTTAGTTCTAAACCTAAGTTAGAAACAAATCCTTCTGGTTTTGAACCTAAAGCCATAACAACATAGTCAATATCTTCAATATAATTACTATTTTCAATATTTACTGGTACTAATCTAATCTCTCCTTCTTTTTGTACTAACTCTGTTTTAATTAATTCTACTTTTTCTACTTTTTGATCACCAATAATTTTAACTACATTATTTTGGAATAAAAATTCAACACCTTCATTAATTGCATCTTCTACTTCTTTATCTTCTGCTGGCATTTGTTCCCTTGCTCTTCTATATATTACTTTTACTTCTTTTGCTCCCATTTTATTAATTGTTCTTGCACAGTCCATAGCAACATTTCCGCCACCTACAACTGCAACTCTTTTATCTTTATAGTCTGGATGTAAATTATATTCTAATAATTCATTACCACCATATACACCTTTTAAATCTTCTCCTTCAATTCCCATTTTAGAAGATACATTTGCACCAATACTTAGGAAAATAGCATCAAATTCTTTTTCTAAATCTTCTAATTTTAGATTTTTTCCTAATTCTTGATTATATTTTACTTCAATTCCTAATTCTAAGATATTATCTACAGTTTGTTTTACTATCTTTTTTGGAAGTCTAAATTCAGGAATTCCATGTACTAATAATCCACCTAAATAATCATATTTTTCGAATATCGTTACTTTAATTCCAGATTTAGCTAAAAATGCACTACAAGTTAATCCAGCTGGTCCTCCACCTATTACTGCAACTTTTTTATTAGATAATTTTTCATTTTTTTCTTTATTTTCGGCTATTTCATTTTTATAACATTCTAGTAAACTACGTCCTTGCTCTGTTATTGCTTTATCAAATGTAAATGCTTCTAAATCACCAATTGCAACTGGCTCTCCTTTTATTCCTCTAACACACGAACCTTGGCATTGTTTTTTGTGTGGGCAAATTCTTCCACATACTCCTTGTAATACTGTTGTTTCTGACAATATTTTATATGCTTCAAAATAGTTTTCTTCTTTTACTTGTTTTATAAATTCTGGTATATTGTTACCTAAAGGACATCCTTTTAATGAACATGGTTTTACTTTACAATTTAAACAGTAATTTGCTTTTTCCTTTGCTCCATTTATTGATAGCATTTTTTTCATTCCTCTCTTAATTAATATATGGTTTGAAAATAATTAATTTTCTTTAATCAATCATTTTATTTATACTAATTTTATTATTAGTTGTCAATTACTGACTTTTAGGTCAAATTTTTGTACTCATTCATAACTAATTTTAAATCTTTTATAAAATCAATTTTCTTAGTCTCATCTCTTAAAAGTGCTGCCGGATGCCAAGTTGGCATATACCTAATTCCTTTTTTCTCAATCCATTTTCCTCTAGATTGTGTTATGCCATACTCATGTCCTAATATATTTTTTAATGCTACACTTCCGCAATAAAACAATTATTTTAGGTTTAACTAAAATAACTTGGTTTCTTAAATAATTCATACATGCGTCTGCTTCATCTTGTTCTGGATTTCTATTTGAAGGAGGTCTACATTTAACAATATTTGCAATATATACTTCGTCACGTTTTAATCCGACCATTTGAAATGCTAGATTCATAAGTTGTCCAGCACGACCTACAAAAGGTTCTCCTAACCTATCCTCGTCTGCTCCCGGACCTTCTCCTACAAACATTAAATCCGCATTTTTATTTCCAGTTCCAAAAACTATGTTATGCCTTCCTTTATATAATTTACACTTATTACAATTTGTTATTGAATTTTCTAGTTCTTCCCATGTTTCAAACATTTTGTCCATTTGGGGACGTTTCCGTTTGGACATTTTTGTCCATTTGGGGACACATCTTCCCACTCCTCCTTTTCTCTACCTTAATTCACACATTTTTCAATCAATTCAATTTTTCTTACGTTCTTTGTATCTATTCTTGCCTTTATACCAATTGGAATTACAGTTTTTGTTTCTGTATGTCCAAAATTATTTGACTTAATTATTGGAAAGTCGTACTCGCCTTCTAAAACATCTAATATTACTTTTTCTAAGGTTATTCCGCTTTCATGTTCATAATTTCCAATCCACAATCCTTTTATTTTATCAAATATGCCATTTTGTTTCATATAATATAGAAAATTGCTTGCAAGTGATGGCATAGTTTCAATTCCCAATTCTTCTAAAAATAATATTTTATCTGTAAAATCAATTGAATATTTTCCTGAAACCAACCCTCTTGTCAAACTTAAATTTCCACCTATTAACTGTCCTTCTGCAACTCCTTCGTTCAATGTTTCGTATTTTTCTCCCTCTAATCCTAATTCTAAACTTCCATCTACAAATCTTTTAATTACTTCATTATAACTATAATTTGTTTCATCTGTTGCAATTGTTTTAAAGTTTGTTCCGCTAAAAGTTACAAGCCCAGTTTTTGCTGTTATTATATTTGTTAATGAAGTTATATCACTATATCCACAAATTATTTTAGGATTGTTTTTTATTAAATCATAATCTAAATATTCAAAAGTTGAATTTGAGTTTTGGCCACCTTTTGCACACCATATCATCTTTACATCTTTATCTCTAAACATTCCGTTTATATCTTCTGCTTTTTCTTTTGAAGTAGCACTATATCCATTAGTGTTAGAGAAAAGATTTTTTGAATATTTTACTTTAAATCCTGCATTTTCTACAATTTTTCTTGCTCTTTCTAATTCTTCGATATTGTCATCTATTATTGGATTTGATGGTGCTACTACACCTATTACATCTCCTTTTTTTAGTTTTTGTGGAATTAGCATTTTATTTTCTCCTTTCTTTCGATTAGATTATATTACATTGTTAAAAAATTTAAATATTTTTGCCACTTTTTGCAGGGTTGTTTTTTGTAAAATTGCAATTTCTTTGCAGGCTACAATTAATATAATAACATTTTATTTAGTCAATAACTGTAATTTATTTTATATTGCCATACCAGCTTTCCTTTTTTATTCTATACAAAATGTAGCATACAAAGGAACAGACTTTATATTATTTTCGAATCCAAAATTCTTTGTAGAAATTCTTATTGCATATTCAGGCTGATATCTTTTCATATAAACATTTAAACTTTGACTTCCAACATTATCATTAGCTTTTACTTCAACTGGTATAATTCCATCATCATTATATAAGATAAAGTCAACTTCAGCCTGATTTCCAGACTCCCAATATATTAATGGAATATTATTCGCTACCAATTGTGTAGCAACATAATTTTCAGCAATTATTCCTTTATATTGTAAAAGATTATCTAATATAATATCATTAAATTTTACTTGTAACATATTTAATAAAATTCCAACATCACTTAAATATAATTTAAAATGGTCATCTATAATAAATCCTAATGGTGGAATTTCCGGCTTTTTTAATATAGAACATTTATGAACCATTGTGCTTGAAAGTAACCAATTCAATGCTGTTTCATAATCTCTTTTTCTTGCATTTGATGATATTTTTCCGTATTGAAATTTATTACTCATATTTCCAAGCTGTGAAGGAATTGACTTATATATTGTTTCTATTTTACTAGCTTCAAATTTATTATTTACATATTTATTCATATCATTTAAATAAGATTGATAAATATCTTCAATTATAGTTTTGTCGAATTTCAATATATCTTTTTCATTAGCAAGTATATTTTTTACTGCTTCAGGCATTCCTCCTATACATAAATATAATCTATATAGATTTAATGCTTTTTCGTGTAATACAGAATCCATAGAATTATTTTCTTGATAACATCGCTTAATTTCATCTACCAAAGATTTACTACCATTTGCAATTAAAAATTCTTCGAAATCCATAGGATACATATTTAACATTTTCACTTTTCCTACCGGAAATGATGAATGCATTCTTTTTAATTTGACGCCTAACAAACTTCCTGCACATATTATTTTAAATGGTTCATCACTTTCATTAAAATATTTCAATGCACTTATTATTTCTTCGCTTTCTTGTACTTCATCAAAAAATATTATAGTATTTTCTAAATCAATATCTTTATCTAAATAAATTTTCATTCTATTAAATTTTTCAGCAGTATTAATTTCTTCTTTAAATATTTTTATAATTTCAGCCTGTTCCAATAAATTTATATAAATATATTCTTTAAATTCTTTTTTGCAAAATTCATTTATGATATATGTTTTACCAATTTGTCTTGCTCCTATTACCATTAATGGTTTTTCTATATTAGTATTTTTCCAATTCAATAATTCTTGATAAATCTTTCTCTCCATATCTTCACCTCTATGGACATTATACAATATATTATAAGATAAGTCAATTAAGTTTCACGTTTTTTATACCACTTTTTGTATAAATATTCACGTTTTTTATATACTTGTGCACTATTAGTTTCACGTTTTATATACATTATGTCTAATTTTCCACCTTAAGAATTTCCACCCAACTCATCATATTTTTTCTCAATACTAGAATATTCCTCTGGTTTCAAACCAACTCTGCTTTCCATATATTTTCCAACTAAAACATAAATAATTGTAAAAATAACGCCTAAAATAATCATACAATAAGCAGTTGTTGTCTTTGTTAACAAGAAAGCTGCAAACAAGCTAGTAATCATCCTAAAAATACTCTTAAATAAATTCTTAGCTGCAAATATTTTTGTATCTATTGATTGATTTGCAAAATTTCTTAAATATCTATCAATAATTGTATTAAATACTCCAACGCAAAAACTATATAGTAAAAACGCAAGAATAACCATAAATAACAATATCATGTTTCCTTCTGCTTTTATTCCAAAGATACCTGCAAATATTGTGCTTACAGAAACTAATATTGAGATAATATATAATGATTTATTCCTATACTTATTATGAAATTGATTTTGTTTCTTTGATGCATATGCACTGATAAATGCTCCTATTGCAGCAACAATTCCTATAACTATTGAAGATAATCTTAATTCTTCTTGCAAACTTACATGATATGTCATTAATAACCATATTAATGCATCAACTAATGATGCACACAAAATTAGAGCTTTTAACCTTTCAGATTTTAATATAAAGGAAAATCCATCTCTTACATCTTTTATTTGCTCTATATACATTAATTTGCTACTACTTTTTTTCTTTTTTCTTACAGGTTCAATAAATGCAATTGATAAAATAGTAACAAAAATTAAAACTATTAATGAACAAATCATTGGTATATACCCATTAATTGCAAATAAGAATCCTGCAAGTATTTTTGAAATTGAATTTATAAAGTAATATCCTGATGTTCCTTTTGCATTTATCTTAGAATATATTTGACTTTTATATCTTGAAGGTGGTATTGATTCATTTAGTAAACTAGGTTCTGCAACATTTTTTATAGAAAATGCTATTGCATCAAAAAATTCGGCAACAATCAAGTCAAATAAGTTTCTGCTAAGCATTATAATTACCATATAAACACAATTCAGAACATTTGCTAGTATTATGCTGTTTTTTCTCCCCAGAAATTCTACAATTATATTTGCTGGAATTTGTACTATTATACTAAAAAACGCATAAAACGTACTCTTTAGCACAACATCTGATGCACTAATGCCTTTAACCTGTGTTAAAAATAGGAAATCTATTGTATAGAAAAATAGAAAATCCCATCCCAACTGCTTATATATTGGAAATATCCACATGTTTGTTTTTCTCATCATTCGTTTTTCTTCTTTACTCGCCTTCATAAACAGTTAATCATCCTTTCATACTCTTAAGTATTTTTTTTAAATATTTCTTCAGTAGTTAGAAATCAAATTAAAATAATTTTGCAGTACCGCGTAGCGAACAAACGAGCCTTTTAAGGCGAGTGCGATTGAAGCAACCTTCTTAATTATAAAAAGAAAAATTTATTTTTCTTTTTAAATCTATGGTTGCGACAACAAGGTACAAAAAATATTTTAATTTAATTTCTAGCTAAACTTTTCTATAAAAGCTGCATTCAAACCATATCCATTCTTCTCAACTCTAAATGAATGTATTAAATCTGAGTGGCACACACTACATATTCCACTATCCACAATATTATCTTTCTTCAAACCAGCTTTTTGTAAAATTATTTTATTTATCAAAACTGTATCTATATTCCATTTTTCATTTGGAATTTTTTCTTGTATTATATCACACAATTGGTCATTTTTTAAGTCTTTATATTCATTTTCAAACATTTCTTTTACATCTCTATCTACTTCAAAATGACATTTTCTAATACTTGGACAAATGCAACAAATTATATCTTCTGGATTACAACCAAATTCTTTTTTCATTTTTTCAACTGTTTTTACTGAAATTCTTTGAATTGTTCCTTTCCAACCAGAATGTACATTTGCTATAACTTCTTTTACTGGGTCATAAAATAATAGTAATATGCAATCTGCATTAGTTGTCTCCAATATAATATCTTTCTTGTTTGTAATTAATCCATCTGTTTTGAAATAATCACTTGTTTCAAATTCTGGTCTATCATTATACTTATTATTTTTTACAACTTTTATTTCATCAGTATGATCCTGTGCAGGCTTAATAATTTTTGTATAATCATCATCTACTTCTTTAAAAAATTTCTTATATGTATTAATATTTTTCTCATATTTTTCTTTTGGCAATTCTTTTTTATCAGGAGTTAAAGTTCTAAAATCGTTGTTAATTCCTAATGTATATGCATGTTTTATTTTGTCTTTGTATTCTAATAATCTCCTAAATTGTAAATATTCAATTCCATTTTCTTTTTTAACATGAATTACATTTTCATTTGATAAATCCACTATTTTCCTCCTTTTTTATAAAAAACTCTCCATTGAGACATTTTGTGGAACATAGTTATAATTATTATCCTTACTTTGCGGATTAAAACCACAAATTGCTTTATATTCACAATACTCACAAGGAATTTTACCCTTTTTATTATATGGTTTTATTTCTATATTTCCATTAAATATCTCTTTTGCAATCTGTTTTATAGTTATATTTATATAATCTTGTAAAATCTTGAATTCTTCTTTACTTACACCATTTGTCCACTTTTTATTTACTGAACCTGATTGCGTAATTGCTGCTGGTACTAGTTTTGAGCTTCCAGATGACAATGTATTATCATTCATCTTTATTATTTTTACATCTGCAACTATAAGCCCTTTCATCTTCAAGTTTTTTTGTATCATATTTTCAATTTCTTCTTCAGATATCTTTTTATCTGCTTTAATCATTTGCTCTAATAATGAAAAATAAAATATTCCAGCAGGCATAATATCTTCTTCTTTGCAAATCGCATCCATATATGTCAATAACTGAATTTGCAAACCTGCATATACTTCATTTAAATCTATATTCTTGCTTGAAGATTTATAATCTATAATTCTTAAATATTTTCCATCTTCTTCATCTGCTGTATCGATTCTGTCAATTTTTCCGGTAATTTCAACTCTTTTTCCATCTTCTAACTCTAAAATTATAGGTTTATACTTTCCATTTTTGCCAAATTCGACTTCTGTTCCTTCTATACTAAAATCACTATGTATTATTGTTTGAATTATATATTTCAATGCTTTTGACACGATTCTTTTCAGTCTTCTGACTAATACTTTATATTTCACTGTTGCTGTAAACATATAGTTTTTAGTATCTTCCAACTTTTCTTCTATTATTTCTGACACTAATTCAAATATTTTATCTTCTTCTAACTCTGCTAGATTTATATTCTCTTTTCTAGTTGTCTCGAAAAATTTATCAATTGTTTCATGCATAAATGAACCTGTGTCAAATGTATGTATTTTTAATTCTTCTTTTTCTTTTAGTTTTAAACCATATTGCAAATAATATGAAAATGGGCAACTTCTGTATTTCTCCAATCTTGATACACTTGTATTTAATGTGCTTCCATATAATTTTTCGATATTTTCTTTCTGAAGTTTTTCTGGTTGATTTGTATAGAACAATGCTTGTAAATCTTTCTTTAAAGTTTCATTCCAATCATTTTTCGTTTTATAATACTTATATATTAAATACCATATATCTTCAATTTTTTCCTTGTTTTTTAGTCTTGCAATATTTTGTAATAGTTCTTCATATGTAACTTTTTCATTTGCAATTTCATATTTTTTCTCGATTACATCACTTTCTTCTTTCAAATTTGGATATATTCTTTTTAACTTATTTATGTATGTAGAAGGTCTTAATGATTTTCCTTCTTTATCTGTTGAACAATATGATATATATATGCTATTTTCTGCTGTTGTAAATGCTTTATATATGTTAAAGTTTTCTTCATATAGATTTTCAACAGTTCCTTTTGCAATTTCTAATCCTTCACTTTTTAGATATTCTCTATCCTCATCACTAAAAAAGCCTTCATCTTTGTTCACACTTGGAAATTGTCCATCATTTACACCGATTAAAAATACTGTTTTTACTCTATGACTCCTTGAACGGTCAACATCTGCAAATGTAACTTGGTCTTGTGTTCCCGGTATTTTTCCAAGTCCACTATTTTGCATACCTACTTTTAATATTTTACTATATTGGTCTAATGTCATTTTGTCATCGGCAAATGTTAAAACAATTTCATCCAAAATTTCTAAAATTAATTTATAACTTTGGATATATTCTTCTGCTAATTCAATAAGTTCTTTTTCCTCTAATTCTTTTACCTTTTGCTCAATTTTCTCTTCAATATTTTGTTTTTGCAAAAATTCATATAAACATCTACATATATTTTTAGCTGTTTTTTCTTCGTTAATTTGTTGTTTCAATTTTAAAAGTGGTTCTACTATCTGCTTTCTTAATTCCTCTAATCTTTCAATTTCTTGAACTTTATCCACATTTTGTTTATCATATGTGAATTCTTTTTTCCATTTATTTTGTTTTATTCCCCATTTGGTACAATAATTTTCTAATTTAAATATTTCGTCTTTTTCTATATCGAAAAATCCAGCTTTTAAATAGAAAAATACACTTTCTGTTGTAAAATTTTTATTTAATATTTCAATAATTGATAATATGTATTGTGTAATTATGTTTTGATTTAAATCTCTTTTTTCATCAATAAATACAGGTATATTATATTTTAAAAATATACTTCTTACCAATGACGAATATTCTTCAATATTTTTTGTTATTATTGCAATGTCTTTATATCTTAGTCCTTCATCTCTTACTAATCTTGTGATTTGCCTTGCTACTTGTTCTATTTCACTATATGGATTTTGAGCTAAAAACATATTGATATTTTTGTTCTCTTTTTGATATTTTTGTATTTTTATATTTCCTATATTATCACTTAAATGTTGTAATTCTTCTGTTTTAAATCTATACTGTTTTTCCAAGTTTACTGGTTCTTCTAGTTTAAATCTATTTTCATCTATTAAATTTATGATTTTCTTCAAAGTTTGTTTATTAGAATAAAATATATCTGTATCAGGATTTGTATTCATTTCTAAGTTATCTATACACATTGTGATATTTACTTGTTTTGCTTGCTCAATTAATTTTTTTATAACATCATATTCTTGTCCGAGTAAATCCTGCAAATTCATCTAAATATATTATGCTATCTTTAATAAAATTTGTTTGCTCTACATTTTGACTAAGTATTGTTAATAGATCAGTATCTTCTATGTATTTTCCTTGTATTTGCTCTTCAAATTTCTCATAAATTAATATCATATCTGATAATTTTGCTTTCAAATAATTATCTTCTGTTTTTTCTTGTTCCTCTTTCAAATTTTCTATTGTAATTCCATGTTTTTTGAATTCTTTTATTGTATTCATACTTAATTCTATATTTTCATCTGATTTTCCCAAGAATTTTAAATCTTTTTTGTACTTATTTAATATTGAATATATAAGCATTGCTTTTCCACATTTTGAAATTTGAGTTTTATTTGCTCCACCTATTTCATTTATAACTCTATATGCTAACCTACTTAGTGTTACAACTTCAGCGTTTAATACTGCATCTCGATTTATCGCTTCCATTAGCTTCTTTTCAGCAGTGAATGAAAATTGCTCTGGTGTTATCATATATATTTTTTTCTCTTTATCTATTAGATTTGCCATCTCTTTAAAGCAAAATTCACTTTTTCCTGTTCCTGGTTTGCCATATATAATTCTTAAACTCAAGCTTCTCGCCTCCAATAAAATAAATATTGTTGTGCTAGTCCTGCCAAATCTCCAAATTTTTCTTGTGCTATTTTTTCAATTTGTTTTTTATTTACCTTTGTCTCATCATCGTTATGGATATATAAATCATTCATAACTCTTCTAACCCAGACATCAATTGGGAAAACTTCAAATCTTTTTAAATCTGAAAATAGCAAAATACAATCTGCTACCTTTGGCCCAACTCCTGATAAACTTAGTAATTGTTCTCTTACTTCCATAGTATTTGGATTATTTTTCATAGCATCCAAATCTACTTTTTTATCTAATATCATATGTGTCGTTTCATATAATCTTATATCTCTAAATCCTAACCCTAACTCTCTATATTCTTGAACTGTAACATTTTCTAAATCTTTAGCAGTTGGAAAAGTATAATATTTTGTATTATTCCACTCTATTTCTTTTCCATATTTTTTTGATAATCTTTCTATAATTCCTTTGATTCTTGGAATATTATTATTTGCTGAAATAATAAAAGAGATTATTGTTTCCCATAAATCTTGATTTAATATCCTTATTCCCTGTCCATATTCTACGCTTTTCTTCATATTTTCATCTATTTGCATTAGCTGATTTTTAATTTTTTGATAATCTCTGTTTAAATCGAAATATTTTTCTACTGTCTCTTTTATATTTTCTTTACAAATTCCTTTGAAGATCACTTCATTTCCTATTTTGGCAACGTTTAAAACATTATCTCCAAATACTCCTGTATAGCTTCCATCTTGCTGTTCATTCCATCTAAAACATTGTCCACAATCAAATATATCTTTTAATTCAAATGAATCTATATTTTTAATCTTATATTCTTGTTCTTGCATATATTTTTACTTCCTTCTCATTTATTTCTACATCATTATACTATAATATTAAAAATTTGACAATTTCATTTATATGTTATATAATTTAACATAGGTGTAAAGCTATGAAAACATATTTAGAATTATTAAACAAACTTAAATATTTTTCTAAATCAAAATTTAATGGTGTATATTCTAGACCTTTTGCTAAACACGTAATTATTAATTCTTACAACCCAAAATTCAAAGATTTTTCTATTATTTATGGGGATTTTAACAAATTAAATGAAATTAATCAAAAATATTCAGAAAAAGTTGGAGATATATTTATAGGCAACACCTATACAACTATTCATGAAAATTTACATCAATCTTTTCCAAATTGTGAATACTCTATTTCACAAATTGGTGGTGATGAATTTTTAATTATTATAGACTCTTGTGATGAAGCAAAATTAAAAGATTGCTTTGAACACATACATAATATTTTAATTGATGAAAAAAATACACCTAAATTTGTGGACTTTGCCTATGGTATTGTTACTTCAGATGAAGAAAAATTTGATACTATTTATGACATGATTAATAAGGCAGAACAAAAACAAGCAATTAATAAAATTTTTCCAAATAGTAACAAATACACTTTTGAAGAGACTTTAAAAATTAGAACTGATAACAGTATTAATAATTTCTTTAAAAATTTTAGGGTAGGTAACTATATAACCTTTGATATTAAGCAAAATTCTAATACTAATAGCAGAGACATTAGGCATTTTGTTTCTGCATTATTAAATAACACTATTAAATTATTATCAGATTCTAATAAGATTGATAAATTAACAAATAAATTAACTCGTATTACTCCCATACCTAACATATATTCTCGTGCACCTTTTTCAGAAAAGCAATGTCTAGAATTGTATAAATTCGTTAATAATTCAGAAACAGATATACAGTATTTAAAGGGTTTTAATACAAATGACTTATATTCTTTTTTAAATGTTCTTATTAGAGAACCTGTTAGTGGGTGTTATAATAAATCCTATTTTTATAATTACTTTATGAGTGCTTTTGAAAAATCAAACGATACTTTTTCTACTGCTATCTTTATAGACACTACTTATATGAAAGACTCTAATCTTAAAATAGGTCATAGTAAGACTGACGAAAAAATGAAATTAATATCCAGTCAATTGCAAAATGAAATTGAATCAATTCATAACAGACCTTTTTCAGAAAATAATTTTAACATTAATTCTGATAGTAATTATATTTTTGATATGGGCGGTGGAAACTATTTGATATTTTCTAGAGACAATCTCTATAAACACAATATAGATAAAATTATAGAATCTATCACTCCAACTTGTAAGCCTCTTGGTCTTGTTTATTCAATGGAAAACATTGAAAACCGCAAAGATTTACAAAATATATTAAATAGCTTATATGCAAATTGTTCTGCAAAAAAATATTTTTCTAAAAGTACTAGCTTGAATTTTTCTGAAGAAAGTATTATTGAAACTTTTAATTTATTCTTATCACCTACTTTAAAATACTATTTAGAAAATCATCCTAGAAATTCTTTAGATATAAACGAATTAAGAAGTTTTATGGATATAATATCAGCATCTGTTATAACTCAAAGTTCTGAATACGTTAATAAAGCCACGGAAAATAATAAAGATATTAATGAATATTCAATATGAGAAGTAGTATGCTAACTTTGTTTAAATCCTAATCCCACTACTTCTCTTGAATTAGTTATTATAATAAAAGATTTTGGATCTATTTTTTTCGCAATTATTTTTATTCTATTTACATCCCCTCTTGAACCTGCACACATCAAAATCAACTTATCTTCTTTTGTGTACATTCCTTTACCATATATTCCTGTTGCTCCCCTTTGTACTTTTTCTCCTACTTCCTTTGCTATTTCTTCAGTTTTATCTGATATTATTAATAATAACTTTGTAAAATTTATTCCTTCAAATAATATATCTATCATTTTTCCCATCAAATATATCGCAATTGCAGAGTATAATCCTATTTCTATCTCTCTGAAAAATACAACATTTAGTGCAACTATTATGATATCTATTATCATAATTAAATTTCCTACTTTAACATTTGGCTTATATTCTTTTACTATGAAACTAACTATATCACTTCCACCAGTCGATGAACTTGCTTTTAATATTATTGCAGTTCCTAAACCTAGTAATATTCCACCATATATACAAGCCAAAAATCTATCATTTGTTAATGGTTCAAATTTGTCAAAAAAATCAATAAAATATGATAAAGCAATTGTTCCTATTAATGATTTTACAAAAAAACTTTTTCCCACCTTAAAAAATGCCATCATAAATAACGGAATATTTATCAGAAGTATCATTGTTCCCATTGGAATTTTTAACAGATAATATGTTATTGTAGCAACACCAGCTACTCCACCTGAAGATAATTGATTTGGTAATAGAAATAGCGATACTCCCAATGCCATTATTAATGCTCCTATTATTGTTAGAACTATTTCTATTATTATTTTTGGTATGTTATATTTTTCTTCTATATGCATAAAAACCACCTTTTACCTTATTATTGGTAAATAGTGGCTTTTTTATTCATATAACTTTTTTTGAAATGTGATTGAGTAGAGGATAACACTTAGTGTGCTTTTCCCCTCTCACACCACCACTCAAGCGGTTCTCGCAAGTGGC
>CALXCG010000028.1 GCA_944386745.1 uncultured Clostridia bacterium
TCATTATTGCATCCCATTGTACTCCATATATTAATGTACTTGTTACACTATCTCCTTTTTCCTTATTATACATTCTTCTTGCTACTTCTACTGCTCCTCCTGTTTCATCTTCCATATCATCAGTGTCTGCAAATCCTATATAGTTATATACATTTGCTCCTTTTTTCACTACTACACTATCTGTTATTTCTGAATTCTCTGTTCTTGGAGTTTCTGAACTTGTTCCTGCTTCATATCTTCCTACATAAAATCCATCATAATCATTTACACTTTTATACATTTTTTCTACTTCTGTACTATCTTTAATTCCATCAGCTATTGGTTCATACATATTATTTGCACTTAATCCATCTGTTACAAATGTTCCTGACCACCATTTTTGTGCTTCTGTTCCAAAATGTTCTCTTGTAAATTCATTAAAATTTTCTACTGGTACCCACACAAATTCATTTCCTACTTCTCCTTCTGGTGCATCTGTTATTACTAGTCCATTGGCTACATCTTCTGCACTTGGTGCAGATGTTCCATCTCCCCAACTAGATGTTTCTGTTTCCATTGGTCTAAATCCTGCTGGTATTGTTGGATTATTTGCTGCTGGCCCTTCTCCATTTATTGTACTTGTTTCTTGAAATATTCCATCTTCATCTGGATTACCAGGCTCTTCACTTGGCGGTGTTATATCTCCTACTGTTACATCTCCATTATCTTCTATTGTTACTTTATATCCATCTACTATTGCTTCTATTGGAAAGCTTTCTTTTGTTATTGGACTTGGCACATTTTGTATTCCTTCTATATTATTTAAATTGTCTTCTAATAAGTCATAATCTAAATTTCCATCTCTTCCATAACTTCCTAATACTTCAATTTCTACTTTTTCTCTTGCAGTTGCTTTTTCTGTTTCTTCTTGCGCTTCTGTTGCTCTTGTCAATATCCCATTATCTCCTGTTAATGTTGCAATTGTCACTCCAGCAAGTATTAGCAAAACTATGATAGTAATTACAAGTGCTATTAATGTAATACCTCTCTGATTAAATCGTAATTTCTTAAAGCTAAAATTTCTCATTTCATTTGTTCCTCCTAAAATATATTTTTCCATTTGTATAACTTTATATACACTTTCATAAAAATATTATCATTAAACGTTAAAATATGCAATACTTTTGTATGGTATTTTTTTGTTACATTTTTGTGACAAAATATATAAAAATAACATAATTTAATCGGAGGTATAAGATGTTTGAAATTTCTAAATATAAAAAAAGCAATGTAAAACTTAGTATACGTTTGCCAGAAAAAATGAATGAAACTTTAAGAAAAATCGCCAAAAAAGAAAAAATGAGTTTCAATAATGTTTTAGTAAGTTGTATCCAAAATTCATTAGATGAAATGGATTTAGATAAGTACAAAGACGTTGATATTTATGAAGATGAAGAAATAGATATAAAAAATAGTAAAAATGATAAAAAATTAAATGTTTAATTAGTTCTCAATACATATATCAATTCTATATTTTGAACACATGAAAAAGAAAACAAATACCTAAATGTTTGCTTTCTTTTATCATCTATAATAGAATTATGCTCTAATATTTCTATTTACACCAATTCATAATTTATCAATTTTATTTGATTAGATATAAAATCCTTATTATAATCTATTTCTTTTGATAAATCTGTTGACAAATATTTCTTATTATCATCAGCAAAAACTGTAGATACTGGATTATTTAATCCTTCATTCAATAAAACACTTCCTATAAAATTCGCACCAGAAGAAATTCCAACACCTAATCCTAATTCTCCTGATAATTTTCTCGACATATTAATAGAATCATCATCATTTACTAAAATAATTTTATCTATTTTAGTTTTATCAATTAAATCTGGAACAAAATCATCTCCAATTCCTTCTATTTTGTGTTGTGCTATTCTTTTGCCCTGAGATATTATTGGCATTTTATCAGGCTCTATTGCAACAATTTTCAAATCTTTATACTTTTCTTTTAACTTTGCACCTGTTCCCATAAGTGTTCCCCCAGTTCCAACACCAGATACAAAGCCATCTACCTTTTCAGGTATTTGTTCTATCATTTCAACACCTGTTGTCTCATAATGGGCTTGGAAATTATCAATATTTGCAAACTGATTTGATAAAAATCCCTGTTTTTCTTCAGCTAGATTTTTAGCTTCTTCTACACATTTTATAAACCCTCCATCTTCTTTAGATATTAAAATCACTTTTGCACCAAAGCTTTTCATTAGCTCTATTCTCTCTCTACTTGCCCAATCTGGCATAAAAATATATACTGGATGATTATAATATGTTCCTAATGCAGATAATGATATCCCTGTATTTCCACTTGTTGCTTCTATTATAGGCCTGCCTTCTTTTAACTCTCCTCTTTTTTTAGCATTTTCTATAATGTAGTATGCAACTCTATCTTTAATACTTCCTGTTAAATTATAATATTCTAATTTGGTATATATACTTTTTTGTTTTCTATTATATTCATAATTTATTTTTATCATTGGCGTATTTCCAATTAACTTGTTTTCCTTTAACATATAAATTCCTCCTAAATAAACGAAAAAATTAACATACATTGATATAATATATGTTAATTATCTCCAATATGTTAGTTATATATACTAATAATTAGCTCTCTTCTGTTACAATATTAAGCATTAAACTACTAACTAATCCTGTTTGTTCATCATATTCAAGAGAAATATTATAAGTTTCTCCTCTATGTTCCTCTATAAAATTTTGCAATGTTGTAACAATTTCTGAATTATTTTCATTCCTATTTAAAACAATTCTAAGTTCTGTATTTGAAACAACTTCTAAATTACTAATATAATTTTGTGAAGCATTAATTGCATTTAATACTCTATCAGAATCAAAACTTTCTCCTACTAACATTTCAAATTGTGAATTGTATCTAGTTTTTTCCGATTCAGTAGTACCTGTCACTTCCATACTTTGTTCTTCTTTTAACAAACCTGCATTAATTAATACTTGTTGTATTTCTTGCATATTCACTTGGTTTTGAAGTTCCTCTATTTTGCCATTAACTCCTTCTTGTACTGTTGCCATTAATGATTGTAATTGTTCTTGCTGTAAATCATTTAATTTAATTGCATTTTCACTATCTAAAGTCAATTCATTATCAAATTGTGTAACAGTTTGATAATTTTGTGTGATATACGCCTCTACTCGATTATCAGAGTCCTCATATTGTGCAGAAAGTCTTTTAATCATAGTATTTCCATTAACTTCTTTACTTTGTGCAAATGTTATATCTTTAGTCTCTTCTCCTTCTGTAATGGTTATATTTACTTCTACATTACTATTATTTTCAGTTAAAGCAATAGTCTTAACTGTATTATTAGCATTATCTGACTCATTAAGTTGAATAAAATTTTCTCCATTTGTAGACAAACAATCCAAATTTATTTCATATTCAGTTGTCTTTATTGAAGTTCTAACAGTATTTTTCATATTCTCATAAACTGTTATAGTTGTTTCATCTTGCCCTATATTGTTTTGATTAATTCCGAGTTATTATATCATCAATTCCGGTTGTAAATGCATCTTTTAAGCTTTGCACATTGCTTTCAGTAGAGTTATCATCATTTTGTAATAATTGATTTATTTGATCTATTTTGCCTTGTAATTCATCTAATTTTCCTAATATTATTTCATCGTTTTTTAATTGTTCTAAAATATCTAAATACAAATTATTTAATTGCTCTTTTGTTAATGTAACTGAATATGCATTTACTTGTACACTTTTTCCATCTATTTCTATTGTTTGATTTTGTTGTTTAGAAAAAGTATATTCACTAATATTATCTTCAATTATCTTTGTATATCTATTTGAAAGTGTTTCCTTTTCTCCTTCTGTTATTTCTAAATTATTAGTTGACAATTGATTAAAATCAATTTGATTTGGCATATTTGTTACATCTACATCAGAATAACCTAATTTTCTAAATAAGTCTTGCAAATTGCTATTATCAACTAATAAGAATTGTTGAAATAGATCCGAAAAACGAAGTCCATATGTATTAGAATCTTGTACATACTCTAGTCCTAATATACTGTCTCCACCTTTATATAAATTCATTTGTTGATAATTATATTGGTTTGCAATATCTACTTGTCCTTCTGCAATTATCTTTAATTGATTTACTATATTATCTGTATTTTCCGCTGTTGTTCCAAGATTTTCTGTATTATTTACATTTATTTGAGTATTTACAGTATACTTAGTTTGCTCTAAAGAATTTTCATAGTCATTCTTTTGCCCCAACTTTGTATATACTTGAGTCATATTCTCAGCATTTTTTCCTAAATATTTCATAAATAATGTTTTATTTGATTTAAACATATCTGTATTTATATAAACTAAAACAAATGCTGTTAGTATCATTAAAAGTACTAATATAATTGAAATAATTAAGATTAATCTTCTTTTTTTCCTTGGAATCATCTTTGATTTCTCTCCTTTAATTTATTAATTCTATTTAATTTTATTTTTCAACTACCTCTCTTTGTCTTAAGACCTCATACATAATTATTCCTGCTGAAACAGAAGCATTTAGTGAATTAACTTTTCCCTTCATTGGAATTTTTACTAAAAAATCACAATTTTTCTTAACTTTTTCACTAATTCCTGAACCTTCATTACCAATAACTATTCCTAAAGGTCCTGTTAAATCTTGCTCATTATAGTAAGTGTTAGTGTTTATATCTGTACCACAAATCCAAAGTCCTGCTTCTTTTAGTTTTTCAATACTATCAGAAATATTTGTTACTCTGGCAATTTTCATATGTTGTACTGCTCCTGCAGAAACTTTATTTACTGTACTATTTACACATGCAGCTCTCCTTTTAGGAATTATTATTCCATGTACTCCAGCTGTTTCTGCTGTTCTTATTATAGAACCTAGATTGTGTGGATCTTCAATTCCATCTAAGATTAATACAAATGCATCTTCACTTTTTTTGCTTGCTTCCTCTAAAATATCTTCAATTTCACAATATTCATAAGGCGGTACTATTGCAATTACTCCTTGGTAGTTTTCATTTTGTGCCATTTGTCTCATTTGATTTTTGTCTTTTTCTACTATTATTATTCCATTTTCTTTTGCCTTTGCTATTATCTTGTTTATGGAACCATGTTTTTCTCCTTTTGTTATGAATATTTTGTTTATGTCTTTTCCACTTTCTAATAGTTCTAATACTGAATTTCTTCCTTCTACTTGGTCATCAAAGTTTTTATTTTCTTTCACTCTTCTTCATTCCTTTTATCTTTTTCTTTTATTCATCATCCAATTTCAATACTGACAAAAATGCCTCTTGTGGTATCTCAACATTTCCAATCTCACGCATCTTTTTCTTTCCACGTTTTTGCTTTTCCAGCAACTTTTTCTTTCTAGTAATATCTCCACCATAGCATTTTGCAAGTACATCTTTTCTTAAAGCTGAAATTGTCTCCCTTGCTATAATTTGTCCACCAATTGCTGCTTGGATTGGAATTTTAAATAGTTTTCTAGGTATAACTGTTTTTAGTTTTTCAACCATTTTCTTTCCCCTATCGTATGCGCTATCTTTGTGAACTATAAAACTTAAAGCATCAACTGGTTCATTATTAATATAAATATCTAGTTTTACTAAATTTGATTTTCTATATTCCTTAAATTCATAATCAAGTGATGCATATCCTTTTGTTTTTGATTTCAAGTTATCAAAAAAGTCATATATTATCTCGTTTAAAGGCATTTCATATACTAAAGTCACTCTATGCTCATCAAGATATTTCATATCAATATATATACCTCTTCTTCTCTGGCATAATTCCATAATATTTCCTACATATTCTCTTGGTGTTAAAATATTTGCTGTTACAAAAGGTTCTTCTATATATGAAATCTCTTGTGGCTTAGGTAAATCTTCTGGATTATATAGTTCTAAGACTTCCCCATTTGTTTTATATACCTTATATATTACTGATGGTGCAGTTGTAATCAAACCTAAATCAAATTCTCTATCTAGTCTTTCTTCTATTATTTCTAAATGCAATAATCCTAAAAATCCACATCTAAATCCAAAACCTAAAGCTGCTGATGTTTCTGGTTCAAATTCTAAAGCTGCATCATTTAATTTTAATTTTTCTAATGCTTCTTTTAAATCTTCATATTGACTTCCATCTATTGGGTATAATCCACAATATACCATTGGTGTAACTTTTTTGTATCCTTTAAGTGGCTCATCTGCTGGATTATCATTTAATGTAATTGTATCTCCAACATGTATATCTGATAAAGTTTTTATGCTTGCTGCAATATATCCAACTTCTCCTGCTTTTATTTCCTCTACTGGCATATATGAACCAGGAATAAAATATCCTACTTCAGCTACTGTAAAAGTTTTATTTGCTGCCATAAGTCTTATTTCATCACCAACTTTAACTTTTCCATCAACTACTCTTACATATGCTAAGGCTCCTTTGTAATTATCATAATATGAATCAAATATTAAACATTTTGTTTTAGCATTTACATCTCCTTTTGGAGCTGGCAAATCTGTTACTATTCTTTCTAAAACCTGGTCAACATTTAATCCTGATTTTGCTGAGATACATGGTGCATCTTCTGCTGGAATTCCAATTATTTCTTCAATTTCATGTTTTACTTCATCTACTCTTGCATTTGGTAAATCTATTTTATTTAATACTGGTAAAATCTCTAAATTATTATCTATTGCTAAATATACATTTGCAAGCGTTTGAGCTTCCACACCTTGACTTGAATCCACAACTAAAATTGCTCCATCACATGCAGCTAAACTTCTTGACACCTCATAATTAAAATCAACATGTCCTGGTGTATCTATTAAATTAAAAGTATATTCTTGTCCATCCTTTGCCTTGTAAATCATTCTAACAGCTTGAGATTTTATTGTTATTCCTCTCTCTCTTTCTATTTCCATATTATCTAACACTTGGCTTTCCATTTCTCGCTTAGATAATACTCCTGTCATTTCTATTAATCTATCTGCTAGTGTTGACTTACCATGATCTATATGTGCAATTATACAAAAATTCCTAATTTGTCCATTTGGGGACGTTTCTGTTTGGACATTTTTGTCCATTTGGGGACACATCTATATTTCCTCCTTACTTTTATGTCATTATGACCTCTTCTCTTTGCTACATTTATTTATATAACAATATAATTTTAACATAGAAATTTTAAAATCTCAATAGTTTTGCCACCCATTTACTAAATTATACACTTGGCTATATCCAATTTTTTCTAATACTTTTTGAGCTCTTCTACTTCTATGACCTGTACCACAATAAACAATTATTGTTTGATCTAAATTTGGTAATTCCTTTTTCATTCTGTTTCTTATTTCATATTCTGGTATAGAAATAGCACCTTCTATGTGTCCTTCTTTAAACTCTTGTGAGCTTCTTACATCTATTACAACAGCTCCCTGTTTTTTCAGCTCTTCCAATTTTTCAATGTCTATATCTTTTTCATATCCTCTTTTTAATTTTTTTGTTGTGTATTTTAACACTTCTCTTATTTTGCTTATCATTATAGTTTCTCCACTCCAATCTAATTATTTGTTTTATATTATATTGTATGTTTTTAGATTTTTTTGGATAAAAATATATTATGTTTTCTATTTTTCGACTTTTTTATCTTATAACATGTGGATAACTAACTGTGGAAAATGTGGATAACTTTGTGAATAACTCATAATAGTCATTTTGCGTTCACGAGTTATTCACATTTATTTCTGTTTACAATAATTTGATTTTGTTCTTTTCATTATTTTTATTTTTTATGTGAAACCTAGATGTCGCTTTTATTTTTATCACATAAAAAATGCTATATAAATATCTATATAGCATCTTTCACAAAATATTATTCAGCTTTTTTATCTTCTTCTTTATCTGCTTTTTCAGCTTCTTCTTTAACCACTTCAACTGGTTCTTCTTTTACTGTATCAACAGTTTCTTGAACTTCAACGTTTTCAGTTTTAATTGCTGGTGCTTCTTCTGGAGCTTCTTCAACTTTTTCTTCAACAGTTTCTGTTGCAGGTACTTCATTAACATTTTCTGCCTCTTCTTGTGCAGGTTCTTCAGTTAAATCTTCTTTTATAACTATTTCTCTATCTTCGATTCTTGCTCCAACTTGTTCTTTAGTCTTAGCAGCTTTACCTACTCTATCTCTTAAATAGAATAATTTAGCTCTTCTTGCTTTACCAACTCTTACAAGTTCTACTTTTTCTACTAATGGTGAATGTACTAAGAATGTTTTTTCAACTCCTACACCATATGAGATTTTTCTAACTGTAAATGTTTGGTTTACTCCTCCTCCTTGTACTTTTATGATTATTCCTTCAAATACTTGGATTCTTTCTTTGTTTCCTTCTTTTATTCTTACGTGTACTCTTACTGTGTTACCAACTTTTAATTCTGGTATTTTGTTTTTCAATTGTTCATGTTCAATTGATTTTATAATATCCATTTTAGAATTTCCTCCTTCTTTCTTATTTGTCAGGGGACACACCTTTACCTTCTGGTCATTTCCACTTCAGTTCAAGGAATGCCCCCTCCCCTTGTGAATTAATGATGACCATTGCTTAAGTTCTGTCCTCTTTTTTTAATAGATCTGGTCTTTTTTGTTTTGTTATTTTTAATGCTTGCTCTTTTCTCCACTTCTCTATATTTTCATGATGACCTGATAGTAATATTTCTGGAACTTTTTCTCCTTCAAATACTTCTGGTCTTGTATATTGTGGATATTCAAGCAATCCTTCTGAAAAACTTTCTTCTTTTATTGATTCTTGACTTAAAACTCCATCTATATATCTACTAACAGTGTCAATCAATACCATTGCTGGTATTTCTCCACCTGTTAATACATAATCACCTATTGAAATTTCTTCATCAACAATCTTATCTATTACTCTTTGGTCTATTCCTTCATAATGACCACATAATAAAATTAAATGTTTTTCTTTACTTAATTCTTCAACTTTTTTTTGGTTTAATGTTTTTCCTTGTGGTGATAGATATATTACTTTTGCATTTTCTTCATATACTGATTTATATGCATCATATACCACATCTGGCTTCATAACCATCCCTGCACCACCACCATATGGTGTATCATCTACTTTTTTGTGTTTGTCTTTTGAAAAGTCTCTAATGTTTATCAATTTTAGTTTTATTTTTTCATTTTCGATTGCCTTTCCCAAAATGCTTTGTTTAATTGGTTCAAACATTTCTGGAAAAAGTGTTAAAACATCAAATTGCACTTTAATTCTCCTTTCAATAGTACGAATCACAAGTAGTTTAAATTATTTTAAATAATTAATTTTGGCAATTCACCATGATTTTAAACTATTAAACCCGGTATTAGATGAACTGTTATTCTTCCTTTTTCTAAATCCACATTTTTTAAAACATCTGGAATTCCTGGTAAAAGGATTTGTTTTCCCATTTCATCTTTTACTACATATATATCATTACTTCCTGTATTAAAGATATCATCTACCTTTCCAAGTAATTTGTTATCGTCTGTATAAACCTCTAATCCTAATAAATCTACTATATAGTAAACTCCTTCTTCTAAAGGTTCTTCATCTGCTCTATCTACTAATAGATAACTTTGACGTAATAAATCAGCTTGTTCTGGTGTATCAACACCTTCTAATTTCATCAATACCATATTTTTATGATATTTTATTTCTTGTATTTGATATTCTTTTTTTCCATTCTTGTTTGATATATATACTTTTTTTAGTCTATCAAATCTATTAATATCATCTGTAAATGGTTTTACTTTCACCATTCCTTTAATTCCAAATGTATTAACAATTTGACCTATTTCTAAATACTTTGTCATTTTTAATTCCTTTCAAAATTTACAAAGTAATTGGATTTTATCCAATAAATTCTACTGAAACTTTTTTGTGTTCTTTTCCAGCTACTGATTTCATAACTGTTCTTATTGATCTTGCAAGTCTACCTTGTCTTCCAATAATTTTTCCCATATCAGTATCTGCAACTTTTACTTCAAATATAATAGATTTTTCACCATCTACTTCTTTTATTTCAACAGCATCTTTGTTATCTACTAAATTTAAAATAATTGTCTCTAAAATTTCTTTCATCTTAACGCCTCCACTTTAATCGTAATTTCATACGTTAATTTAATAATGTTTTCTAACACTTACACTAATCAACATTTATTATTTCTTTTCAATTAAAGCTTTAACTGTGTCTGTTGGTTTTGCACCATTTTTAATCCATTTTTCTACTTTTTCTTTATCTAAAACAATAGTTGCTGGAGTTGTCATTGGATCATATGTACCTAATTGCTCGATTATTTTACCATCTCTTGGGCTTCTTGAATCTGCCACAACAATATGATAAAATGGAGCTTTTTTCTTTCCTTGTCTTTGTAATCTAATTTTTACCATTTATTTCACCTCCTGAAATTTGTGAACGGGATTTAGGGACGGTCCTTAAAACCCCTGCTTTTAGGGATTTTTGGACACTCCTTTATTTTACACCGTATCAACTTAAATATTTATAAATTAAAAAATTTAATAACAATTTAATAACTAAAAGATTTTCTAGGATATTACTAAAAATTTCTAGTAACAGGGATTTTTAGGACCGTCCCTAAATCCCTCTAAAATTTAAAGTTTTTTAAAGCATTTGTATCAATACCATTCATCAGCTTTTTCATTCCACCTTTGTTGTTTTTCAATTGCTTCATCATTTTTTGTGTCATTTCAAAAGATTTAATGAATTTATTGATATCTTGTACAGAAGTTCCACTTCCGTCTAGCTATTCTTTGTCTACGACTAGCATTTAAAAGTCTTGTGTCTCTTTTTTCTTCTTTTGTCATTGAACAAATAATAGCTTCAATTTTTACAAATTCTTTATCATCGACCTTTAAATCTTTTATCTGATTCATTCCCGGAATCAATTTCAATAATGAGGAAAATGACCCCATCTTTTTAACTTGTCTTAGTTGTGCTAAATAGTCATCTAAGTCTAGTTCTTTCTTTTTAAGCTGTTTTTCTAATTTTTCTGCTTGCTCTAAATCAAATGCTTCTTCTGCTTTTTCTATAACAGATAAAATATCACCCATTCCTAAAATTCTTTGTGCCATTCTATCTGGATGAAATACTTCTATATCACTTAATTTTTCACCAGTTGCTGCAAATTTTATAGGTTTTCCCGTAACTTTCTTTACTGATAAAGCTGCTCCACCACGAGTATCACCATCAAGTTTTGTAAGTACAACTCCATCAATTCCTACTTCTTCGTTGAATTGTGTTGCAACATTTACTGCATCTTGACCTGTCATACTATCTACAACTAAAAGTATTTCATGTGGTTTTACACTACTTTTTAAGTTTTTAAGTTCAGTCATTAATGCTTCATCTATGTGTAATCTACCTGCTGTATCTAGAATGATTACATCATTTAATTTTGATATAGCAGTAGATATAGCTTGTTTTGCAATGTGAACAACATCTTTTGAATTTTCGTTAGCAAATACCGGTATATTTAGTTGCTTTCCAACTACTTGCAATTGCTTTATAGCTGCTGGTCTATACACGTCACATGCTACTAGCAATGGCTTTTTACCTTGTTTTCTAAATAGATTTGCTAATTTTCCAGCTGTCGTTGTTTTACCTGAACCTTGTAATCCCACTAACATTATTATTGTTGGTGGATTTGGTGTAAAGTTTACTTTGCTTTCAGTTCCACCTAGTAATTCGACTAATTCGTCTTTTACTATTTTTACAACTTGTTGTCCTGGTGTTAGTGATTTTAATACATCTTGACCTAGTGCTTTTTCTTGAATGGTTGCTATAAATTCTTTTACTATTTTATAGTTCACGTCAGCTTCTAAAAGTGCAAGTTTTACCTCTCTTAACATTTCTTTTAAATCAGATTCTGTAATTCTTGCTTTTCCTCTGATTTTTCTTGTTATTTCTTGTAATCTAGAAGATAATCCTTCAAAAGCCATATTTCACAACTCCATTCTTTTTTAAATTAGACAATTTAATTCTTTTTTTATGTTTTCTAAGACATTTGCTATTTGTTTATCTGAATAATCATTTTGAATTTTTGTCAATTCAGCTAAAACTTTTGTTATTTTCTTTTCTTGATTTAACGTCCTTTTCATAAAATTCAACTTTTCTTCATATTCGAAAAGTTTCTTTTCCCCCTTCTTTAAAATGTCTCTAACAGCTTGTCTTGTTATTTCACTATTTTCTGCTATTTCTGATAACGACAAGTCATTATTATAGTAGTCATTTAGAATTTCATATTGTTTTTCTGTTAATAGTTTGCCATATAATTGACATAGTATGCTCACTTTTACGTTCTTTTCCATTTGACTACCTCTTTCTTTTTGTAATGCTAATATACTTTACACTATTTTTTTTGATTTGTCAAGCATTTTGCCAAAATTTTGTTATATTTCAATTGTTTTTTCATAAAGTTAAGTAAGGTTTTTAACAATTTTATCAAAAATCTTTTATTTTCGAGTAAAATTTACATAAAAGTATTTCTTTTTTCCCAAAACTATGCTATAATAGTAATAGTTGGTATTCAAAGGAGGAAAAATAATATGTGGCAAATTTGGTTAATTATTGCAGGAGTATGCTTAGTAATAGAAATAATGACAACAGGATTTTTAGTATTTTGGCTTGCAATAGGAGCATTAATATCTATGATAGTTAGTCTATTTACTGATAGTATACTAATTCAAACAGCAGTGTTTGTTATATCATCTGCAATATTAATTTTTGCAACAAAACCATTTGTTAAGAAATTTGCAAAAACAAAAGATGTAAAAACAAATGCATTTTCAATCATTGGACAAAATGGAATTGTTACAAAAGAAATTGACTCAATTAATGCAAAGGGTCAAGTAAAAATAGACGGTGAAACTTGGAGTGCAGTAGGAAAAGATGATATGGATATTCCAAAAGGAACTGAAGTTGAAGTATTAGAAATTAAAGGTGTAAAAGCAGTTGTAACACCTGTTAAAAAATAGTTTTATATTTTTTACCACAATAAAATAAATTTTGTTAATTAAATAGAAATTGTAGAAGTACATTTCAAAAAAATATTAAGGAGGATAAAATTATGTGGTTTTTATTAGTTTTACTTGTTATTATTTTAATAATAGCATTCATGTCAATCAAAATAGTTAAACAATCTGAGGTATATATAATTGAAAGATTAGGTAAATTCTATAAAGTAGCTGATGCAGGTCTTACAATTATAATTCCATTTTTAGATCATGTTAGAAGTGTAGTTAGCTTAAAACAACAAACAATGGATGTACCACCTCAAGGAGTTATTACTAAAGATAATGTTACAATTACAATAGATACTGTTGTTTTCTATCAAATAACAGATCCAGCAAAAGCAGTTTATGAAATTCAAAGTTTGAAAAAAGGTATCGAATACTTAGCTATTACAACAATTCGTGATATCATTGGTAAAATGGACTTAGACGAAACATTCAGTTCAAGAGATGGTATCAATAATCAATTAAGAGTTGTATTAGATGAAGCAACTGATAGATGGGGATGTAAAATAGACAGAGTTGAAATCAAAGACATTACACCACCAGCAGACATTAGAGATGCAATGGAAAAAGAAATGAATGCAGAAAGAAATAAAAGAGCTATGATTCTAGAATCTGAAGCTCAAAGACAATCAGCAATTACTATTGCAGAAGGTAAAAAACAAGCTGCTATCTTAGAAGCTGAAGCTGATAAAGAAGCTCAAATAAGAAGAGCTACTGGTGAGGCTCAAGCAATTAGAGAAGTAGCAGAAGCTAAAGCCAAAGAAATTCAAATGGTTTATGATGCTATCAAGAAGGCTAACCCTGATGATAAATTAGTTCAATTAAAATCTCTAGAAGCCTTAGAGGAAGTTGCTAAAGGTGATGCGAATAAAGTATTTATTCCTTTCGAAGCAACAAGTGCTTTAGGTGCATTAGGAGCTATGAAAGAAGTTGTAAGTGAAAAAGATATAAATAAGAAAAAAGAATAACGTCCACTTGGGACGTTTCTTTTTGGACAAAAATGTCCATCTTGGGACACATCTCTTATTTAATATTAAGCATCTGCCCCCGTTTGGACAAAAATGTCCAAACGGAAACGTCCCTAAATGGACATTTTCACTAATCCAACAAATAATGGTGCTGGCTTATTTGGTCTTGATTTTAATTCTGGATGGAATTGCCCTGCTATAAAATATGGATGTGTTTTTTTATCTAATTCTACCATCTCAACTAACAATCCATCCGGTGATGTTCCTGAAATTTTCATTCCTGCTTTTTCTATTTGTTCTCTATAATCATTATTAAATTCATAACGATGTCTATGTCTTTCTGAAATTTCTTCTTCTCCATAAATTTCTTTTGCTAAAGTATTATCTTTTATTATACATGGATATGCTCCTAAACGCATTGTTCCACCTTTTTTCTTGATTTCTTTTTGTTCTTCCATTATATGAATTACTTGATTTGGAGTTTCTTTATTAAATTCTTCTGAATCTGCATCTTTAATACCTAAAACATCTCTTGCAAATTCTACAACAGCCATTTGCATTCCTAAACATATTCCTAAAAAAGGAATCTTATTTTCTCTTACATATTTAACAGTTTCTATCATGCCATTAATTCCTCTATCTCCAAAACCACCTGGTATTACAACTCCATCAATTCCTTGTAATTGTTCTTTTACATTATCTCTTGTTATTTTTTCAGAATCAATTAATTTTACTTTTACCTTAACATGATTTGCAAATCCTGCATGATATAGACTTTCTATAACAGAAATATATGAATCTTCTAATTTTACATATTTTCCTACTAATCCAATTGTGACAACTTTACTATCATCTATACTTCTGATATCTTCTATCATTTTTTCCCATTGTGAGTTATCTGGAATATAATTGTCTAATTTCAAATGATTACATACTTCTCTTGCCAATCCTTCTTTTTCAAGCATTAATGGTACTGCATATAGACAATCTGCTGTTTTATTTTGGATTACACTTGTTTTTCTAACATTACAAAATAGTGATAATTTTTCCCTAATATTTTCTGGTATATCTTGTTCTGTTCTACAAACTAAAATATTAGGTTTTATACCTAAACTCTGCAATTCTTTTACAGAATGTTGTGTTGGTTTAGATTTTATCTCATTTGAACCAAATATGTATGGTAATAAAGTTACATGGATATACAAAACATCTTCTGGATTTTTTTCAAGACCAACTTGTCTAATTGCTTCAATAATTGATAATCCTTCAATATCTCCTACTGTTCCACCAACTTCTGTTATTACAATATCTGTATCTGTTTCTTCAAATCCATATATTTTTTCTTTTATTTCATTTGTAATATGAGGAATTACTTGTACTGTTTTTCCTAAATAATCTCCTCTTCTTTCTTTTTCAATTACACTTTGATATATTTTTCCCATTGTGACACTTGAGTTATGTGTTAGATTTTCGTCTATAAATCTTTCATAATGTCCTAAATCCAAGTCTGTTTCTGCCCCGTCATCTATTACAAACACTTCTCCATGTTCATATGGATTCATTGTTCCTGGGTCTACATTGATATATGGATCGAATTTTTGTATTGTTACTTTATACCCCCTATTTTTTAGTAATCTTCCTAATGATGCTGCTGTTATCCCTTTTCCTAGTCCTGATACTACTCCTCCTGTTACAAATATGTACTTTGTGTTCATTTTTTCCTCCTATTCCAAAAAAACAAAAAAGATTTAAAAAATTCAAACCCGAAAAGTTTGGTTTTTTTTAAATCTATTAATAGTTTATCACTTTTTTTGATGTTTTACAATAGCTTAGATAAAAATATTTTAAATTTTGTGCATATAAATTCAATTTGTATTTTTAAATTTTTGTGGTATACTAACAATATAAATAAAATATTGTTAATAAAAAATGTAAAGGAGGAATTTTAATGCCAACACCACATAATGAAGCAAAATTAGGAGAAATAGCAAAAACTGTAATAATGCCAGGCGATCCGCTTAGAGCAAAATATATAGCAGAGAACTTTTTAGAAAATGCCAAATTAGTAAACCAAGTTAGAGGGATTTTTGCATATACTGGAACTTACAAAGGAAATGAAGTTACTATAATGGCTTCCGGAATGGGTATGCCAAGCATGGGAATTTATTGTTACGAATTATATAAGTTTTATGATGTTAAAAATATAATTAGAATTGGCTCTTGTGGAGCATATAAACCAGAATTAAAATTATTTGATATTATTCTTGCAGATAAAGTATATAGTGAATCAAATTTTGCATTGGCACTAAATAATGAAGTATGTCATGTTGTTAATTCAAATAATGATTTAAATAATGCAATAAAACTTGCATCTGAGAAAAATGCAATACCTATTACAAGTGGAAATACTGTTTGTACAGATTTCTTTGATGTATATATGGAAGATTTCGATAAATTTCTCAACAGAATACCTAAAGATATTAATCCAATTGCTGCTGAAATGGAGGCTTTCTCATTATTTTGTGTTGCTAAATATTTAGATAAGAAAGCAGCTTGTTTAATGTCAGTTGTTGATGTCGCAAATTCTAGTAGTAAAAAAGCTTCTGCAACTGCTGAAGAGCGTGAAACTGGTCTTAATAAAATGATTACTCTTGCTTTGGAAAGTTTAGAACATTTGTAAATTGTGCTGTTTGAAACTCATTCTCTTTATAAAATGCTCCAAAAGATTAGTTTTTAGTTAAATCTTTTGGAGCTACTTTATTCAGACATTAATTTTATTTTAAAATTTGTTTTTCTGTTAAGCCAGTTACTTTCTTTATAAACTCAATGTCCACCTTTTCTTTTAGCATATTTTTAGCCACATCTCTTATGCCCTCTCTTCTGCCTTTTCTTATCAATGCCTTGTTTTCATTTTCAATCATTTCTAATATCATATCATTCCCTCCTTCCTTTTTTCTTGTTTTTTTAGCTATTTCTTTTATTAATTTATCAGTATAATTTTTGCCCAATTTATTTTTATAGATAAATTTTATAATATTTTCTAACAATTTAATATTTTTTTCATTAGTTTCTTTTTCTATTACCTTTCTTAAGTTTATATATAATTCTTCTGTTGTTTTCATTCTTTCTAATAGCATTAATTTTGAAATAAAGAATTTATCTTCAAATAATTCTTCATCTGTATAAGTATTATTATCTATTATGTAATAATTTCCCAATCTAAAACTTTCTAATCTATTTAACCTTTTTCTACAATCTTGTATATACCCTGTTACATTCCATCTTTTTCTTCCAGTATAAATTACTATTGGTATTATTATTGGCATTTCTGCATCTTTTTTTAATATTACACTGTGATTTTCTGCCGTTCTCATTATTTCGATTTCATAATCCAATATTCTTTTTGGCATTTTATAATTTATTTTGCTTTGATGTTCAATTAATAAAAATATCTTTTTATTTTTTATTTTATATACAACATCTGATTCTTGATTTTTAAATTCTTCACTTATAAAACTACTACTATATTTTTCTAAGTCTTCTCCGTTTTAATTCATACTCTATATCAATCCTTTCATTTAAAAATTTTGCAACTTCTTCTTCATTATCTAATCCTAATCTAAATATCTTGTCATGCGGATTATTTACTTCATATTTATATTCAGTTGACTGATCGTTTAATTGCATAATTATTTCATTTTCTTTTTCTACTGTATAGAAAGCATTAATTTTTAATGTTTTTCTTAACTTACTTTTTTCTATAGCTTCTAATAATCTATATTGCAAATAATCATTGTATGTAAATATTTTCAGTTCTCTTCACCTCCTATTTTAAGCCAATTTGTTTTATAAGTCAACTTTTATTTTATAGTAAATTTGTTGATTTTATTAATTATTCTCCTGTTTTCTTCTCCTTTCTTACTTTTTCTTTGTTTTTAATTTTTTGAATTTTATCGAAAAAATTACTTGATTTAAAATATGAATTTAAACATCTATATTCTAACATATAATTTTGCGAATTACAATATTTCCCATTGCTTTTTATTAAAAATATACATTTCGGAAATAAAAAAAGTTAGTAATCTGCAGTCTTATTCTCTATTAGACTAAAATTTACTAACTTTCTTACTCAAACTTATTCAAATAAAAAACACTTTTTATCCAAAAAATCCACGTTTCTTAATTGGAGGTTGTTCATTCATAGTCTTAGCCAGTTGAACTAACAATTCACGTTGTTCTTTTGTTAGTCTTTTTGGAGTTTGTACTTTTACGGTAAATACGAAGTCACCTGTACTACTTGAATTTACAGATTTAAATCCTTTATTTCTAATTACAAACTTAGTTCCTGTTTGAGTTCCATCAGGTATTTTATAAACTACTTTTGTTCCATCTACCATTGGTATCTCTAAATCTGCACCTAATGTTGCTTGTGTAATTGTAATTGGCACTTCACACATAACATTGTTTCCACTTCTTGTAAAGATACTATGTTTCTTTATTCTAACTGTAATATATAAATCACCTTTTGGTCCGCCTTTTTCTCCTGGTTCGCCTTCTCCTCTTAATACTACTGTTTGATTATCATCAATACCTGCTGGTATTTTTACTTTAATTCTTGGTTGTTTACGTACTGTACCATTACCATGACAAACTTCACAAGGTTCTTTTATTATTTCACCTGTACCATGACAAACTGTACAAGTTCTTCTTGTTTGCATCTGTCCAAGTATTGTATTTTGAACTTGAGTAACTTGACCTGTACCATTACATGTTGTACATTTTGTAACTGATGTACCTGGTTTTGCTCCTGTACCATGGCAGTTATCACATGTTTCATTTCTTGTTACAGTTATTTCTTTTTCTACTCCTGAATATGCTTGTTCAAAAGTAATTTCCATTCTTAAATTTAAATCTGCACCTTTTCTTGGTCCATTTTGTTTTCTACTAGAACTTCTACCTCCAAAACCTCCACCAAAAAATGAAGAAAATATATCTCCTAAATCTCCAAAATCGTCAAATCCATTAAATCCTGAACTACTATATGAATAATATCCACCTTGGCCAAATGGTCCTTGACCGCTACCACCGCCAAAACCTTGTGGTCCATCAGGTCCAAATTGGTCATACATTCTTCTTTTTTGTGGGTCAGATAATGTTTCATATGCTTCATTTACTTCTTTGAATTTTTCCTCTGCTTCTTTTTTATTATCTGGATTTGCATCTGGATGATATTTTTTTGCAAGTTTACGATATGCTTTTTTTAATTCTTCATCAGTTGCATTTTTATTTACTCCTAAAACTTCATAATAATCTCTTTTTGCCATTTTTTCCTCCTACTAAAATGTCTTTTTATTATATTTTTCCTTATTATCTTTTTCATAATTCCTTTTCATATTAATATTATGCTTTTCTATATAAGCATTTGAATATTCCTCTGGAGTTATTTTCAATCTATTTAAAATCTCTATGTAATAATTTTGTACATCTGTTATTTCTTCTAAAAATCTACTTCTTACATCTGAATCTTGCATTATCGCATTAATACCTTTTTTCTTTATAATTGAAATACATTCTCCAATTTCTTCAATCATATATAACATGTGACTTTTAGCAGCCTTTGGTTCCATATCATTCCATTTATCTTTGTTTTGTTCGTATAAATCAAGTTGCATTTTCTGCATTTCTGAAATACTTAAATCTTTCTTTGACATATGTTGCTCCTCTTATATTTTTACTAAATTTTGAGGCTGGAACTTTGCATTATGCCTCCAACCTCACTTTTAGTCTTATTCTATTTTTTATCTCCGTCATCTTCTACTTTATAATCTGCATCATATACATTTCCGTCATTTCCTGTTGCTCCATTATTATCAGCTTGTGCACCATTTGCCGCATTTGGATCAACTCCTGCTCCTTGAGCTCCATTTGGATTTGCATTTTTATATAATTGTTCTGACATATCATAGAATACTTTTGTCAGTTTTTCTGTTGCTTCTTTGATTTTTGCAGTATCATTTGTTTCTAATGCTTTCTTAGTATTATCTATTTCAGTTTCAACTTTAGCTTTTTCTTCTCCGCTTATCTTATCTCCTAAGTCTTTTAATGTTTTTTCACTGTTATAGATTAAACTTTCAGCATTATTTTTAACTTCGATTTCTTCTTTTCTCTTTTTATCTTCTTCTGCATGTGCTTCAGCATCTTTTACAGCTTTATCTATATCTTCATCTGTAAGGTTAGTTGAAGCTGTGATTGAAACATTTTGTTCATTTCCTGTTGCCATATCTTTTGCAGATACGTGAACAATTCCGTTTGCATCTATATCAAATGTTACTTCAATTTGAGGTACTCCTCTTGGTGCTGCTGGAATTCCTGTTAATTGGAATCTTCCTAATGTTTTATTGTATGCAGCCATTTCTCTTTCACCTTGTAATACGTGAACTTCAACTGATGTTTGACCATCTGCTGCTGTCGAGAATATTTGTGATTTTTTAGTTGGTATTGTTGTATTTCTTTCAATTAATTTTGTGAATACTCCACCGTATGTTTCAATACCTAATGATAATGGTGTTACATCTAATAATACTAAGTCTTTAACATCTCCTGATAAAACTCCACCTTGGATTGCTGCACCAATTGCAACACATTCATCTGGGTTTATTCCTTTATCTGGTTCTTTTCCTGTTATTCTTTTTACAACTTCTTGTACTGCTGGTACTCTTGTAGAACCACCAAC
>CALXCG010000029.1 GCA_944386745.1 uncultured Clostridia bacterium
TTCTCTAAGTGGTTGGCGATATCTACCTCCACTACGGACTTTCACCGATTAGCTAAACAACATGCCTGTCGCACATTGAAAAGGCGATAGAAATAATCTATCGCCTTTTAGGTTTTCTTTTCATGTCTTTTTCTTGTATACCTTTATTTCATTTTTACTTAAAGGTTGCAAAGTGAACTTTTTACATTTTTCATTGATTTCTTTTAAAAGTCTTTTTATTCTTTCATACTCTCTTTTAGAATATGGAATTATTAGGCTTGTTAATTCTTTATCCCTTTGTTCCTCAGACTTTTTAAAATTATATTCTACTTCTTCAATGATTTTCCGTATAAATCGCTCATCTGTCATAACTTTACCCTCCATGTAATCCTTGTATTTACTGTTACACATTAATTATAGTGTTTCATTTTTTAGTTGTCAATCTTTTTTCTATTTTTTTGTTTCATTTCGAATTCTTCCCATGATTTACTGAATACGTGATTTGCAAAAGAATCTCTTAATCCTGTAATTTGTTTTAATCTAATAATTTCATCAAGTTCCATTCCTAAATGTTTTGAAATTTCTTCTTCTGTCCATCCATTTTGTGTTAGAGTAATTACAATATGTGACATATCAATAATCTGATGTGTTCCTCTTGCTCTATTATGTCTTATAGTACTTGCCATTCTATTTTCTAAGTCCTTATCAATTGTAACTATTGGAATTTGTTTTAGATGGAAATATTCTTTAGCACATCTATATCTATGAAACCCATCTACTACTATATATATATCTTGTTCCTTATCATAATATGTTACTATTGGTTGTGTATAACCATCTTCTTCGATTGAATGTTTTAAAAGTCTCATTTCAGGTGGTGCAACTTTGTTTGGATTGTAATCATTTGCTACTACCTTGTCTATATCTACCATTTTTACATTTAATACTGGAAATTCTACGTTACATGGATTATCTTTTTTTTCTTTAGTTTTTTTACTATTGTCCTTTTTTGGGCTAATTCCATCTTCAGCTTTTTCCTCTTCTTTGCTTTCTTTTCTAGGCATTTTGCAATCTTCCTTCCTTTTGTCGAACTTTAAATAAGTTACGTTTTATTATATTTTGTAATTTATTTGGTTTAACTTAATTTTTGATTTTCTTTTTGCTCAGTATAAATTGTTACAAAATTCTTAAAATTATTATTACTATTCAAAATAAATCCACATTTTTCATATAAGTCTTTATATGTATTAGTCACAATACTTGTTGTTATTTTATTTTCTTTTTTTACTCTTTCTAGTAATTTTTCTAGATATTCTTGTTTAGTTGTATATAGATTTTTTATAGTATTTTTTTGTATTGATACGAATGCAACAACTTTTTTTCCATCTAAAAATATATACCATATTTTATCTGGGTCATCATAAATTCTATCATTTGTCTGTCTTTCTACTAGTCTAGATCCAAAGAATTTTCCCATATATTGATAAAATTTATCATCTTCGTTCGTTAGTCTTATAATCATAATTATCGTTTTCCTTTCTTTTTATATTTAGGCTTATATATTAAACTTAATTTTGTTTTTAGCTACATTGTTCCTGAATTATCTTTTGTAATGTTTTGTCATCTGTTCTTGTATTTTTATTTAATAGATTATCCCATTTATGTATCATTCTATATAATTCTTGGTCATCATTTTTTGTTTGTGCAAATGATAATCTTCTTAAATAGAAATCATTCTTTTCTATAGCTCTTGCAATTCTTCTCCAAGATATTGCTTTTTTCTGATTTTCTAATTTTAAGTCTGCTGTATCTGGTATATCTTTAATTTCTATTCCATACCTGTTTTTGTGCCATATCATGAATTTTTTAATTTTCTTATAATAATGTCTCATTAGATCATTATTATATATTCCTATACTTTCTAATAAAAATACCGTATATTCTTGCCAAGACATAAAGTCGGGTTTGCATGATTTTATATTTCCTAATGCTGTTGTTTTACAATAGATATTTCCAAAATTTACGCCATTTACTCTATTTAAAACTTTTCCCCATGTTTCATATTCTAATGCTTTAAATTGGTCTAATCCATTTTTCTGATCATCTCCATATGGTTGGCATAGTCTTTGCTCATATATACTAACACCATTTTTATACATTAATTCATATATGTAGTTGAACTTTAAATTTAGCCTACTAACTGCTCCCCAAATATCTTCTGTTCTCCAATCATATATTGGATAAAAATTGTATGCTTCTGTATGTTTTTCATTGTGCTTTATTTGTGTTGTCCATTGATAATTATTAAATGTTGCTTTTCTATCTTTAAACACAATTGTTCTAAACCTATTTAAACTTTCATCTGTTCTTATTCCTACTCCACAAGCTATTTTTCCATTGTATTTTTCTTGATACCATTCTGCAAATTGTACCATGAATTCCTCAAATTCTTCTCCTTTTTTAAACCAAGGGAATGGACAATTGTCTATATTTAGTGCATCTTTTGGCATATCTCTTACCCAAAGATGTTTACTCTCTTCTTCCCAACATATCCATTTAGGTTGTAAAACTGAAATTGCGTTTCTTAAAGCTATTGGTAATGCAATGTGATAAAAATCTCTGATTTGTGATAATTGTTTTAATTCTTCAACATGTTTGATTGTATATTTGTATTGAGCTTCTAAATCTATGTATAAGACATCAAATTTTTTATTCAATTTTTCCGCTACCATATTAGCTAATTGTACCATTACTGAACTATCTTTTCCACCACTGACACTAAAATATATATTATCAAAATTATTAAACATTATTTCTAATCTTTCAAATGCTGCATCTAATACATTTTTTTCTAGATAAATTTTTGCCATGCTTCCAGTCCTTCTTTCTATTCTTTCCAAATTATAACAAATTTGTAATATTTTGGCAAGTTTTTTGGAAGATATGCCAAATTGAGAAAAAAATGCATAAAAGACGAAAAAAAGAGACTATTTCTAGTCTCTTCCTATGAATTCATATATTTATATGGTTTTTAATTTTTTATTTTTTGTTTACTAAATCTTTTAATGCTTTACCAGCTTTGAATACTGGAGCTTTAGATGCAGGTATTTTGATTTCTTCTTTAGTTTGTGGGTTTCTACCTTTTCTAGCTGCTCTTTTTCTTACTTCAAAAGATCCAAATCCAACTAATTGAACTTTGTCTCCTTTTTTAAGTGCATCTGTTACAACGTCAACAAAAGCGTTTACTGATGCTTCAGCTGCTTTTTTTGTTTCACCTGTTTTTGCAGCTACTGCTGCGATTAATTCAGCTTTGTTCATTTTTTATACCTCCTATAAGAATTAAGTTTATGTACTTTTATCACATGATTGTAATAAATGTACTACTAATTAAATTCGCCAAAAATACTGAAAATCCTTCTTTTTTTCCTATTTTTTTAATATATTTTTAATTTTTCCAATATTTTGCAAAATTTGTTTCCGTATGGTAACATCCATAGTTCTTCTTTTGAAAATACTTTTAAAGCTATGATTGATATTCCATATATAATAACTGCTGAGATTATTGCTATTATTGTAGCCAAATTTTGAATTATTATTCCAGATAATGTTGTATAAATAAAGTATGAGCAAATTCCCATTATCGCAACAGCTATTATTGGTTTAATTACAAATTGTGAAAATGTTAAATTCAATTTTATATTTTTTCTTAATGCTGTTATTGCTATACTAAATGCCACTGCATGACATGCCACAGATGCCCATGCTGCTCCATTTACTCCAATCTCAGGAATTGGTACTAATATTAGATTCAATATTAGTTTTACTATTACTCCGGCATCCGCAGAGATATTGCTGGTATTGCTAATTTACCATATCCTTGCAAAGCTCCATTTATTGTTTGGTCTAAAATCGTAAATATTATTGTTAACGAACTAATTTGTAGTACTGTTGCTCCTGCACTAGCATTTGGAAATAACAAGTTTAGGATTGGTCCTGCAAATATACACATTCCTACTGTACAAGGTAACCCTATTAACATTGATGTTAATAGTGAAAAAGATGTTTTTTGTGTAATTGTTTTTTTGTCTTTTTTAGCTTTAGCCGCTGATATTGCTGGTACTAATGCTGTTGAAAATGCTACATTTATTGATAGTGGTAAACTCGTTAGAGTATCAACTTTTCCTCCTAAAATACCATATTGTGCAACAGCCATTTCATCTGACATAAATTCTTTTAAACTTCTTACAACTGTAAATGAATCTATATTTTTATTTAGTGATGACATTATTGCTGTTAATGCTATTGGGATTGATACTAATAGTATTTTCTTTATTATAGTTCTTATTCTTTCATATTTGAAATTAACTGTCGATTTTATCTCTGTTGCTATTTCTCTTCTTTTTGTTTTATAGTATAAATACAAATATCCAAAACCAGCAAATGTTGCAAGTGTTGTTGCAAGTGTTGCTCCTCCTGCCATCCATTCTGTTGAAACATTTGAGATAATTGCTACAATTTCTACTAATATAATTGTTAGAGCTGTTTTAAATATTTGTTCTATAGTTTGTGACCTTGCTGTTGCCTTTATTTCTTGCCTTGCATTAAAATATCCTCTCATAACTGATGATATGGCAACAAAGAAAATTGCAGGTGATAATGCAACTAATGTCATTTCTGCTTCTGGTATTTGTAGCCAATAATTTGCTATCATGTGTGCACCAAAAAATAGCATCAAACTTCCTACTATACCAATCATTGCAAATGTTGCAAAAGCTATTTTGAAAATCCTATGTGCACCTTTATGATCTCCGCAATGCAATTCTTTCTGATACTAATTTTGAAATCGCATTAGGTACTCCTATTGACGAAATTGTTAATAACATTGCATATATTTGGTATCCTGCTGCAACAATTCCATTTCCTCTATCTCCAAATCCCTCTCTATTTGTTAAATAAAGAGAATATACTAATCCTAATACTTTAATTAACAACTGTGAAAATATTAATGTTATTACACCTTGCATAAAGGTTTCTTTTTTTGCTCCATTTTTTTTCTTAGTTGCTTGTTTTATCATTTACCCCATCCTTCCTTACTTATACCTTCTCTTTAATTCTACTTCTTTATTATAAATTTAATAACTAAATTATGCAAGTGTTTTTGAAAAGATGCAAAGGGAGATGTCGCGTTGGGGACGTTTCTCATACGACATTTATACTTTATAATCACTTAATACTTATTTTTTAATACTTAATGTCGCATGAGAAACGTCCCCAACGCGACATCTCCCTTTTCTATTCTTATATATTTTTATCTATATTAGGTAAAAGTTGTTTCTTTCTTGAAACCACTCCTTCTAAAAACGCTCTATTGTTTTCTAAAGTTTTTCCAAAAGCTGGTTCAATTACATTTGCTTTTTCCCCTAATGCAATTATTTCAGAATTACTGTTTAATATATCTGTAATTGCAAATACAAATAAACTTAAACCTTTTTCTTCAATTGCTTTTTTCATTTCATTTTCAATTTCTTCTTGTCTTTTTAAAACATCATCTATACTTACAGTATTTACTTGTGCTATTACAAATTTAGTTCCTTCTTTATCTAAACTTTTTGCATCTAAATTGATTAATTCTTCTGCTGTAAAGTCATCTAAATCTGTTCCTGCCTTTAACATTTCTAATCCATATTCTTTTATATCTATTCCTGCTATTTTTTCTAATTCATCTAATGCTTTTACATCATGATTAGTTGTTGTTGGTGATTTTAATAATAGTGTATCTGATATAATTGCGCTTGCCATTAGAATTGCTTCTTCTTTATTGATTTCTAATCCTCTTTGTTTATATTCTTTATATAATATTGTACATGTACATCCATATGGTCTTGCATTGTAATATAAAGGTTCTGATGTTTCAAAGTTTGCTATTCTGTGATGGTCTATAACTCCAATCACTTTTGCTTTTTCGATTCCTTCTACACTTTGATTGAATTCATTGTGGTCTACTAATATTACCTCTTGTCCTTCTTCTACTTTTTCTAATAGTTCAGGTGCTTCTATTCCTAAATAGTTTAAAACATATTGTGTTTCTTTGTTTAGGTTTCCTAATCTTCTTGCAACACATTTTTCATATCCTAATTTTCTGTTAAATCTTTCTTTTACTAATGCTGAACAGATTGAATCTGTATCTGGATTTTTATGTCCAAAAATATAAATTTTTTCTTCCATTTTCATCTACTCCTTTTTAAATTTCTTCTATCATCTCTTCTAATTCTTCTTTTGTAAAAGTATATTTTTTATTGCAAAAGTGACACATTAATTCCGCTTTTCCATCTTCTTTTAAAATTTCTTCTAAATCTTTTTTTCCTATACTAATTAAAGCATCTTTCATGTGTTCCTTTGAACAATCACATTTGTATTCTGGTGTAATATTATCTTCTAATATTTCTACATTTTCATCACCAGTTACTTTTTTTGCAATATCTTCTAATGATAAGTTTTCATCAAGCATTTTTGACATTGCCCCTGCTTTAAATATTGCTTGTTCCACTTTACCGATTTCTTCTTCTGTTGCATCTGGCATTGGTGTTATCAAATATCCGCCTGCTGATTTTACTCCATTTCTATCTACTAAAACTCCTAAAGCTACTGCTGACTGTCTTTGTTCTGAATTTACAAAATAATTTGCAAAATCTTCTGCAATTTCTCCAGATACTAATGGTGAAACTCCTATATATGGTTCTTTAAGCCCTATATCTTTAATTACATTTATATATCCTTCATGTCCTACCGCTTCTCCGACATCTAATTTTCCAAATTCATTTAATGGCAAATCCACATGCACATCTCCTACATAACCTTTAACTTGTGGAATATTATTTGCTGTTACTAACATTGTTCCAATTGGTCCATTTCCTTTTATTTGTATAGTTAGCTTGTCTTTTTGACTTTTCATTTCATTTCCCATTATTGAAACTATTGTTAATAACCTTCCAAATGCTGCTGTTGCAACAGTACTTAAGTCATGTATTTTTCTTGCTTCTTCTACTAATTTTGTTGTGTTCACACATGTAATTGATATTTTTCCATTGTGTGCTAGTGCTTTTACTATTTTGTCTTTCATTAAATTTATATGTCACCTCTCTTTTAGTTTCTATTTTTACAGGTTCGTCCCTAAATCCCTGCTTTTAGGGATTTTTAGGACCGTCCCCTAATCCCTCTACTGGTGAATCTGGAACATTTCTTTTCCTTCTCCACATACTGGGCATACCCAGTCATCTGGTAAATCGTCAAATTCTGTTCCAGGTTTTATTCCTGCTTTTTCATTTCCGAATTTTGGATTATATATGTATTTACATTCCAAACATTCATATTGTTGATATTTTTCTCCTTTTTCTGTTTGGAAGTTTTTATATCCTAATCCCAAAGCTACTATTACCATTAATAAGAATGATAATGCTTTCCATATTCCGCTATCTAATAGTATTACTGCAAATATGCCAAATGTTGCTCCAATTCCATATAATATTAATACTGCTTGTTTTTGGCTGAATCCTTTTGCTACAATTCTATGATGTAAATGTCCTTTATCTGCTTTAAATATTGCTTTTATTGATTTTCCTTTTATTAATCTTCTAATTATTGCCCATAAAGTATCAAATATTGGAAGTCCTAATGCAATTAATGGTAATACTATTACTGCTGCAGTATATGTTTTTGCGACTCCTAATATTGATATTATTGATAATGAAAATCCCAAAAAGTTTGAACCTGTGTCTCCTATAAATGTTCTTGCTGGTGCAAAGTTAAATGGTAGGAATCCAACTAATGCTCCTGCTAATGCAGTTATTAATACTATTGCAATCATTGGTGAACCATTTAATACAAATATTATTAGTAAAGATATTGCAGATATCACCGATATTCCAGATGATAATCCGTCTAGTCCATCAATCAAATTGATTGCATTTGTTACTCCTACTATCCACAATATTGTAACTAATATTGAAAATGTTTCTTGCCATTCAGGTGTTAAGAATGATAATTGTATTTCATCAATTCTTATTCCAAAGGCTACTGCAACTATTGCTGCTAATACTTGTCCTGTTAATTTTGTTAATGGTTTGATTGATTTTATATCATCTATTATGCATGTTATTGATATTATGATTATTCCTAGTAACATTCCCAATAATTTTTTCCCATATTCGTCTTGGTCAAATAGATTTATCGTATGTTCCATACTCATTACTATTAATAAGTATATAACTGATACTAGAAACCCTAATATTACTGCTGGTCCACCTAATTTTGGTATTGCTCTTTTATGCATTCTTCTTTGGTCTTTTGGTACATCTACTGCTCCTACTTTTTTGGCTATTTTCATCGTATATGGTGTTGCCATAAATGCCACAATAAATGCCAGTAGGAAAGCAATTGCTATATCTCCCCACATATATTGAATGCCCCCTTATTTCTATGAATAAAACTATTTCTATTTCATATTCTCATTTTCTATTTCTGTAATTAAATCTAATCTTTCTTGATGTCTTCCTCCTTCAAATTCTGTTGCAAGCCACATTCTTAATATACATATTGCTTCATTAACTGTAACATCATCTGCTCCAATTGCTAATATGTTACTGTTGTTATGTAATTTTGCGTATTTTGCTGTATATTCGTTATGGCATGGTGTACAACGTATTCCTTTGAATTTGTTTGCTACTATGCTCATTCCTAATCCTGAACGGCATATTAGTATTCCTGTTTCACATTCTTTTGATTGTACAGCTTTTGCTACTTCTTTTGCTATATTTGGATAATCTACACTTTCTTCATTCATGCATCCATAGTCTTTATATTTTATTTCTTTTTCATCTAAATATTTTTTTATTTCTTCTTTTAATCTATATCCTCCATGGTCACTTCCGATTGCTATCATTTTACATCTTCCTTTCTTTTGATTTTTTACTCTTCTTTTCAAATATATCATAAAACCTTTGGTATTACAATAATTATTTTGAATTTTACTTGCTTTTTATGAAAAAATGTGGTAAAATATCAAATGTTATAGTTTATTATTGACTAAGAGGAGGTGCAAAAGGAAATGCCAAATATTAAATCAGCTAAGAAAAGAGTTAAAGTAATTGAAAAGAAAACTTTAAGAAATAATATGATAAAATCTGCATATAAAACAGCTGTCAGAAAATTTGAAGAAGCTGTAAGCGCTGGTAATGTTGAGGAAGCTAAAGTTTTATTCTCTGAAGCTACTAAAAAAATTGACCAAGCATGCAGTAAAGGTGTTATCGTAAAAAATACTGCAGCTAGAAAGAAATCTAGTTTGTCAAAAAAATTAAATGCAGCTATGGCTTAAGCAAAATAAAGATTATGCATAGTTTTTATTTAAGAAGATTTCATATAATATCTGAAGTCTTCTTTTTTGTCTGCCTAAAACTTCCATTGTTTTTCTTATCATTTCATGTTACTATTATATAGTAATAGATAATGTATTTTTATTTATAGAGGTGGATTATGATTAAGAATTTAATAAATAGTTTTAAAAGTTTTGATAAAGTTACTCATAGGATTTTAAAATATGGTTTAGAATTTTGTTTTGCTTTAAGCATGATTTCTATTATTATTTTACTTACATATAATTTAATATTTGCAACTCCAGCTTTATACTACATAGGTATTTCATTATTTAAGCTAAGCCTTGTTTTCGGTATTGAATTTATTATATGTAGTATTGTTGTGGATGGTATAAAAAAGCAAATAGTTTAAAAATATATCCCCAAACGAACAAAAATGTCCTATTAGGGACGTTTCTTTTTTGACATTTTTGTCCATTGGGAAACGTCCTAAATAGAGACATTATTTTTTCAATTCTTCTAAGAACATTTTGTTTAACATTTGTGGGTTTGCTTTTCCTCTTGTTTCTTTCATAGCCTGTCCTACTAAATATCCTAACGCTTTGTCTTTTCCTCCTTTATAATCTGCAACTGATTGTGGATTTGCTTCTAATACTTTTAATACCACATCTTTTATTGCTGCTTCATCAGAAATTTGTACCCATCCTTTTTCATCAATTATATCTTCAGGATCTCTTGGATGTTCAAACATTTCTACCAATACTTTTTTAGCAATACTTGAGCTAATTGTTCCTTTATCTATTAGCATTACTAATTTAGCTAATTGTTTGCTATCAAATGGTATTTCTATTGGTTCCATTTCTGTTTCATTTAGTATTCTAGATATATCTGATATAATCCAGTTATTTACTGCTTTTGGATTATTGCATATTTTTATTGCTCCCTCAAATAAGTCTGATAGGTATTTTGATGATGTGATTATATTTGCATCTTTTTCTGATAATTTGTATTCCTCTAAATATCTTTGTTTTCTACTTTCAGGTAATTCTGGTAATGCTTTTTTAATATTTTCTATATACTCTTCTGAAAGTTTTATTGCAACTAAATCTGGATCTGGGAAATATCTATAATCTTGTGCATCTTCTTTATCTCTCATTGGAAATGTTTTTCCAGATACATCATCCCATCTTAAAGTTTCTTGCTCTATTGTTCCGCCATCTTCAAGTACATCTATTTGTCTATCAACTTCATATTCTATTGCTCTTGTAATACTTTTAAATGAATTCATATTTTTCATTTCTGTACGAGTTCCAAGTTTTGTGTCTCCTTTTTTTCTTACAGAAACATTTACGTCAGCTCTTAGTGAACCTTCTTGCATTTTGCAGTCTGAAACTTCAATATATTCTAATATTGATTTTAGCTTTCTTAAATAATTTTCCGCTTCTTCACTACTTCTAATATCAGGCTCTGATACTATTTCTATAAGTGGAACTCCTGCTCTATTTAAATCTACTAAACTTCCTCCACCAAAGTCATCATGGTTTAACTTTCCTGCATCTTCTTCTATGTGAATTCTTGTTAGTCTGATTTTTTTCTTTCCTTCTTCTGTGTCAATTTCTACATATCCATGTTCACATAGTGGTTTGTCAAATTGAGAAATTTGATATGCTTTTGGTAAGTCTGGGTAGAAATAGTTTTTTCTATCATTTTTACTATCTCTTGATATTTCACAATTTGTTGCAAGTCCTGCTTTTACTGCGTATTCTACAACTTTTTCATTTAATACTGGTAGTGTTCCTGGCATTGCCATGCATATTGGACATACATGTGTGTTTGGTGCTGCTCCAAATTCTGTTGGACATGAACAAAATATTTTTGTTTTAGTTGAAAGCTCTGCATGTACTTCTAGTCCTATTATTACTTCATAGTTATCTCTTGACATTTTCATTCCTCCTCTTCAGGGATTAAGGGACGTTCTTTTAATCCCTCTTGCTGGGATTTGGGGACATTCTTTTTATACTCTATCAAGGAGTATCCCTCTTTCCCTTTAACTGGGATTAAAAGAACGTCCCCTAATCCCTGTTTCTTATTTCTTAAATTCTGGTTTATGATTTTCTCTAAATTTAATTTTTTGTTCAAATGTATAAGCTGCATTTAATATTGTTTCTTCACAGAATTTATTTCCTATTAACTGCATTCCTACTGGCATACCTTCTTTGTCTACACCGCAAGGGATTGAAATTCCTGGTAGACCTGCAATATTAACTGAAACAGTACATATATCTGATAAGTACATTTCTAGCGGATTATTTGATTTTGAGCCTATATCAAATGCTACTGTTGGTGAAGTTGGTGTTAATATAACATCATATTTTTCAAATCCTTTATTAAATTCATTCATGACTAAAGTACGTACTTGTTGTGCTTTTTTGTAATATGCGTCATAATATCCTGATGAAAGCACATATGTTCCAAGGATTATTCTTCTTTTTACTTCTGATCCAAATCCTTCACTTCTTGATTTTCTGTATATTTCTTTTAGGCTTTTGAATTCTTTTGTTCTATATGTATATCTAATTCCATCAAATCTTCCTAAGTTTGAACTTGCTTCAGCACATGCAATGATATAATAAGTTGCCAATGCATATTGTGCAATATCTAATGAAAATTCTTCAACTTCTACTCCTAATTCTTTGTATGTTTCAATTGCTTTTTGCAATTGTTCTTTTACTTCTTCATTTATTCCTTCTCCAAAAAATTCTTTTGGAACTCCAATCTTTAATCCTTTTACGTCATTTTTCAATGCTTTTGTATAATCTACTTTTGGTCTATTAGTTGATGTTGTATCTTTTTTATCATGTACTGCAATTATGTTTAATAACATTGCTGCATCTTGCACATCTTTTGTTATTGGCCCTATTTGGTCAAGTGATGATGCAAATGCTACTAACCCATATCTTGAAACTAATCCATATGTTGGTTTTAATCCTACTACCCCACAAAAACTTGCTGGTTCTCTTATTGAACCACCTGTGTCGCTTCCTAATGCCCATGGTACCATGTTGCTTGCGACAGCTGCAGCACTTCCTCCTGATGATCCTCCTGGTACTTTGTTTAGATTCCATGGATTTCTTGTTGGATGAAAATATGAATATTCTGTTGATCCTCCCATTGCAAATTCATCCATATTTAATTTTCCTAAATCTATCATGTTTTCATTGTTTATTTTTTCCATTACTGTTGCATCATATGGTGATACAAAGTTTTCTAACATTCTTGAACTACATGTAGTTTTTATTCCTTTAGTGCAAATGTTATCTTTTATTCCTATTGGAATTCCTGCAAATTCTCCTGTTATCTCTCCATTTTCTACTTTACTTTGTATTTCTTCAGCACTTTTTTTAGCTTCGTCTGTTAACTCAGTTACAAATGCTTGTACGTCTTTTTCTTTTTCATTTATTCTGTTTATATATGCTTCTGTTATTTCTTTTATTGTTAATTCTTTGTTTTTTAATTTTTCTTGCAATTCATGTACTGTTAATTCTGTAATATCCATTAGTCATGCCTCCTTTATATTTATTTTTGCTTTATTAAACTTCTGTCTAATTTATTACTTTAGGTATTTTAAACATATGTTGATCTTGCTCTGGTGCATTTTGTAATAAAGCATCATTATCTTTAAATATTTCTACTTCATCTTTTCTAAATACATTTTTTGCTTCATTTGCTCCTATTGTAATGTCTAAATTTTCTACTGGTGCATTATTTACAATATTGGCAAAATTTAATATTTCCTCTAAATTTTCTACATAGTTGTCAATTTCGTTTTCTTCTAAGTTTAAGTTTGCTAAATTTGCAATATGCAAAATTTCTTCTTTGCTTACCTTCATAGTAATCATCCCTTTCTATGCAAATTTCCTATATAACAAGGAAACTTTCCTAAATATGTTTTATATTATATACTTTTTTTCACAAAAAAACAAGCCTAAATTGGCTTGTTTTCAACATTTACGTTCAAATCTCATTATTGTATAGGAAAAATTGGCTTTTATCTTGACCTTATATAAAATTTTTCCGTATACAAAAAGGTTAATTTACCTTGACACGTGCAATAATTGCGTAGCAATTTTGCACATCAGTGCGTCGAAATCTTTGATTTCGCTAACGCACAATTTTCTTATTTTAATTCAACTGTTGCTCCAACTTCAGCAAATTTAGCTTTTAAGTCTTCAGCTTCTTCTTTAGAAGCTCCTTCTTTAATTGTTTTTGGTGCTCCATCTACTAAGTCTTTAGCTTCTTTTAATCCTAATCCTGTAGCATCTCTAACTACTTTGATTACTTTTATTTTTTGATCTCCAGCATCTGTTAATACTACATCAAATGATGATTTTTCTTCAACTGCTTCTCCTGCTGCAGCTCCTGCTGCTGGTGCAGCTGCTGCTACTGCAGATACTCCATATTTTTCTTCTATAGCTTTTACTAAATCAGCTAATTCAACTACTGTTAAAGCGTCGATTTCTTCTAATAATTTTTCTATTTTTTCCATTTTAAAATCCTCCTAATTTTTTATTTTAGTGTTTTATGCACTATTTTTAGTGATTTAAGTTCACAACTCTTTTAATTTTTGTTTATTCATTTTGATTTACAAATAAACTGTTTTTGAATTAAATCTATTTTCTACTTTAGATTATTCAGCTGGTGTTGCTTCAGCTTCTGGTTTTACTTCTTCTGCTGGTGCTGTTTCTTCAGCAGCTACTGCTACTGTAACTTTTTCACCTGCTTCTTCTTTTTGTTTTTTTACTTCATTAAGTGCAACTGCAACTTTTGAAATATTTCCAAGTAATGCTCCAGCAAGCATAGATAGTAATGTTTCTCTTGATGGTAATTTTGCAAGTGTAATGATTTCTTCTGTTGTCATTACTTTTCCATCAATTACTCCACCTTTTATTTGATAGAATTCATTATCTTTGCTATATTTGTATATTACTTTTGAAGGTTCTAGATAATCTTCTTTAGCTATTACAACTGCTGTTGGTCCTTCTAATTTATCATCTAATCCTTCAATTCCGCATTCTGCTAAAGCTCTTCTTGTAATATTATTTTTTATGATTGTGTATTTTGCATTTGCGTTTCTTAAGTTTCTTCTTAATTCAGTATCATCAGCTACATTAATTCCTCTATAGTCTGTTAAAAGGATTAATTTTGCTTCTTTCATTTCTTCTGCTAGTTTGCTTACTTCTTCTTTCTTTTGGTTTAGTATTTTTTCACTTGCCATTTGAATTTTCACCTCCCAGTATTTAAGGCTTTTTACCTTTTGTAATTTATATTTAGTAAATTTAAAAACACTCTTATAGTCTTTCCGAGGCTATAAAAGTGTTTTATAGATTATTCTATAATAACTCTTCTCTTTACCTCGGTAGGACTTACTTTTGCCTACTGTCTTTGGCAATCTTATTTGTTAATTAATGATTTTGCTATGTCTAGTTTTGGTCAATAAATAGACTTGGTCCCATTGTTGTAGCTATTGCTACACTTTTGATGTATTGACCTTTTGCTGCTGCTGGTTTTGCTTTTATAATAGCATTGATTATTGTTTCATAGTTTTCTAATAATTTATCTGCTCCAAATGAAACTTTTCCAAATCCTAAATGAATAATGTTTGTTTTGTCTAAACGATATTCAACTTTTCCTGATTTAATTTCATTTATTGCTTTTGTTACATCCATTGTAACTGTTCCAGATTTAGGGTTTGGCATTAATCCTTTTGGTCCTAATACTTTACCTAATCTTCCTACAACTCCCATCATATCAGGTGTTGCAACTACTACATCATAGTCAAACCAGTTTTCATTTTGAATTTTTGGAATTAATTCTTCTGCTCCAACATAGTCTGCTCCAGCTTTTTCAGCTTCTTCAGCTTTTGGTCCTTTAGCAAATACTAATACTTTTTGAGTTTTACCTGTACCATTTGGAAGTACTACTGTACCTCTTACTTGTTGGTCTGCATGTTTAGAATCTACTCCTAATTTTACATGTAATTCAACTGTTTCGTCGAATTTTGGTTTTGGCATTTTTTCGATTGTTTCTAATGCTTCTTTAATTTCATATTTTTTTGTTTTGTCCACTAATTTTACACTTTCTGCGTATCTTTTTGACATTTTCATTTTATTTTACCTCCTTTGGTTTTAACGAGCTTTAAATTTTAACTCTCCCAATTTATTTTTTAATTTTTTTACTTATTTTTTTAATCAATTGCTGCTTTTCACTCATCTTCTTACTTTTAAAATTAATCAAAAGTAGTAAGATTTGCATTTTTGCGATTTTGTTCAAGCTGAAGGTGTACTCTTGTACATCAAAGTTTGAACAAAGCTGCGAAAATGTGAAGATTGCTGCTTTTCATTAATTTTAATTAGTCTGTAACTACTACACCCATAGACCTAGCAGTTCCCTCAACCATGCTCATTGCTGTTTCTATTGTTGCAGCATTTAAGTCTGGCATTTTTTGTTCAGCAATTTCTTTAACTTGTGCTTTTGTTATTTTAGCTACTTTGTCTCTGTTTGGTACTCCAGAACCTTTTTGAATTTTTATTGCTTTTTTGATTAGTACTGCTACTGGTGGTACTTTTGTTATAAATGTGAATGATTTGTCTTTGTATACTGTTATTACTACTGGTATAATCATTCCTGGTTGGTTTGCTGTTCTATCATTGAATTCTTTTACGAATTGCATGATGTTTACACCACTTGATCCTAATGCTGGTCCTACTGGTGGAGCTGGTGATGCTTTTCCTGCTTCTATTTGTAATTTAATTATATTTGATATTTCTTTTTCTGCCATTTTATATGGCACCTCCTTCTTAATGACAAGGGACACTCTTTTACCCTAGGGTATTTCCACTCTGCATAAAGAGTTTCCCTTACCCTTGTGAATAAATGATTCTCCCTATATATTTTTTCTTTATTATTTAATCTTTTGAACTTGTGAAAATTCTAGCTCTACTGGTGTTTCTCTACCAAACATTGATACTAGAACTTTTACTTTGTGTTTTTCTGTATTAATTTCTTGTACAGTTCCTACAAAACCTTCAAAAGGTCCATTCATAACTTGTACTTGTTCATTTACTTCATAATCTACATTAACTGGTATGTCTTCAAATCCCATATTTCTGATTTCATCATCAGTTAATGGTATTGGATCAGTTCCTGAACCTACAAATCCTGTAACTCCTCTAGTATTTCTTACTATATACCATGTTTGTTCAGTTACAATCATTTTTATTAATACATAACCTGGAAAAACTTTTTTTAGATTTGTTTTTCTTTTTCCATCTTTAATTTCAATTTGTTCTTCCATTGGAACTATTATATCGAAAAAGTAATCTTCTAATTCTCTGTTTTTTATTGTTTTTTCTAGGTCTGCTTTTACTTTGTTCTCATATCCTGAATATGTATGTACTACATACCATCTTGGATTATTGTCATAATCTTTTTGAGACATTTAATAAGCCTCCTTTTCTATTGATTTGATAGCTGATTATTTAATTATTTTATTCTGCTTCATTAGTAGTTGTATCTGTGTTTTCTTCATTAGATGTTTCTTCAGATGTTGCACTGTCTTCTGCAGTTGTATTGTCATCTGTTGTTGTGTTGTCTGTTGTTTCGTTAGTAGTAGAGTTTTCTGTAGTTTCATTAGTTGTGATTACTTCTCTAATCTTGTCTATTCCCTTTTCATCTAATGTTCTAAATACTAAGTCTAATACAAATACGATTACTGCTGTAATTAGTACTATTGTTATAACTGCAACAGTATTGTTTAATAATTGTTTTGGTGTTGGCCAAACTACTTTTTTTAATTCAGCTTTGAAATCTTTAAAAAAGCTTTTTTTGTTTTTACTGTTTTCTTGTTTTTGTACTTTATTATTTGTCTTGTTTACTTTACTTGTTTTTTTAGCCATTTTATATCCTCCTTAAAATAGCTTAACTATTTTGTTTCTTTGTGTGTTGTACGTTTTTTACAGAATTTACAATACTTAACTATTTCTAATCTATCTGTATTATTTCTCTTGTTTTTTGATGTCATGTAATTTCTTCTTTTACATTCTGTACATTCTAATGTTATATTTTCTCTTGGTCCTTTTGCTGCCATAATAACACCTCCGTATTTACCTATACTTTACTTTTTTAAAACGATGTGAGCATATGTACGTAATTACATATGCTAGAATATTTTACCACTTTTCTTGTCCTGTGTCAATGGATTTTACTAAATTTTCTAAGTTTTTCATCATTTTTTCTTTTTCTTTTTTTGTACTGAAAATCCAAATTTTCCTAATTTCTTTCCTAATGAATAATAATGTCCATTTGAATATGCAATTAAATCACACTTTGATATGTCAAAAGCTCCTTTTTCATCTATGTATTTCTTATCTGCTCTTATTGCTAAAACTTCAGCAACAAACATATGATGTGATCCTAATTCCTTTATTTCTTTGACCTTACATTCAATTGATACTGGACTTTCTTTTATCATAGGGCATTTTACGAATTCTGCTTTTTCTTTGTGCAGATTCATTTCTTTAAATTTATCGTATTTTGCTCCAGACCTTACTCCGCACCAATCTGTCGCTTTTACTAAGTTTTTATTTGTTAGATTTATTACAAATTCTCCTTGTTTTTTAATTAAATTATATGAATATCTTGTTGGTCTGACAGAAATATAGACAGTTGCAGGATTGGTATTTAATATACCTGTCCATGCAACTGTTATAATATTTGACTTTTCCATTGTCCCACAACTTACCATTACTGCTGGTAATGGATATATAAATGTTCCTGATTTCCAAATTGCTTTATTACTATTATAATTATTACTCACGTTCGTCTCCTTCATTTTTTAGTTGATTTTCTTGTTCTGTTTCAGCTTTTCCTTGTTCTTTATCTCTTTCTTCATAGAATTTCATAACTGCTGATAATTCTTCTCTTCCATCTAAGTATCTAAAATAATTGCCATTGTTATCTTTTAAAGGTTCTCCTAGATATCCGTTATTATATTTTGAACATTCCCTAATTGCTTCTTCTGATAACATTTCATTTGCAATAAATTTATAATATGCTTGGTTTTGAAATGCTCCTGTTTTTTCATCTACAAATAACTCTGATATATTTAATCCTGGAATATATACTTTATCTGTTTTTTTATCATCACTAATGATTCTAGTTATTTCATATTCTCCAATTTCATCTGTTACTCCTAAAGAATCTTTATAACCTATTCTTCCTACTTTTTGTATCAGAATTTCTTGTCCATCATCTCTTGATATAATAACATCTAGCAATTTTGATCTGTTATTTTCCTTCTTAAAATCTTGATATTTTAAAGTTACAATACTTGATGGCTCATAATTTCCACTTCTATCATATTTCATTTTAAATATTTCATCTTTAATTGCATCTTCTTCTTTTCTTTCTATTTCTGCTAATTTTTGGTTATATATTTCTCTTTTTGCTTTTGTTGCAATTTCTCTATATGCTCCCTCTATTGTTCTTATCTCTAATTTTAATTTTTGTTCTGCAGTAAATTCATTTTTCTTATCCGCATTTACCTTTTTTTCATATTCTACTTTTGCGAATTCAATTAATCCTTCTTTTCTTTGCAATAAAAATTCGTCTATATTTTCTGATTTTTTTGTTTTGTCATCACATTTTTCCTGTGAAGTTTTTAATATTTCATATGAGTTTTCCTTTTTAGGTCTATTTTTTCTAATTTTATTTTTTATTTCTTCTAATATTTCATCTGGTACTTCATCTAATAATTTTTTTTCTTCATATTGTTGACTTTTACTTGAATTTCTATATAGCATAGTTTCTTTAGATTTATCTACTATATCTAAGAAGGCATTGTACTTTTCTCTATGTTCTCTATCAAATATTTTTTCATATGCTTTTTGTATATCTTCTATTTCTTTTTCTGATTTTTCAATTTCTCTATTTATTAATATCTTTTCTGATAGGCTTGAAGTAGCTTCTAATTTTTGTTTTTCTATTTCTATTTTTCTAGATATTCTTTTGATTGTTTCTAGTGCTTTTTCTTTTATAAAATCATCTTTTTCTAATTCGTCTTTTTTTCTATCTATTGCTACTTTATTTGTTCCTACTATTTCATATGCATTTCTTTTATCTTCCATATTTCTCATTCCTTTCCTATGTTAATACAATACTATTTTACCATATTTACAGAAAAAAATCAAAAATATGGAAAATTTATCAGAAAAAAAGAGTAAATCAAATTTTATAATCAGCATTTCATATTTTTACTGGTAATATATGGTAACTGTCTATTT
>CALXCG010000030.1 GCA_944386745.1 uncultured Clostridia bacterium
TGGAGTGGAGTGCCCAATACGCAATATTATCAGATCTGGAGAGCAGAAAAGGGAGGAGAATATGAAAATATTGCAAAGTTTAGAAGCAATGTCAAATCATCCAATAGCAAAAAGCATAGTAAATTATAATATAAAACTTTCAACTGAAAATAAAACTATCGAAGAATTTAAAGATATACCAGGAAAAGGAATTCAAGGAAAAATAAATGGAAAAACATATTATGCTGGAAACCAAAAATTACTAAACGAAAAAAATATTAAAAATATATATGCAGAAAAGGAATTAGAATATAGTAAAAAAGGAGAAAGTATAGTATATCTATTTGATGAAAAAGAAGTATTAGCAATTGTAGGACTTAGTGATAAAATAAAAGACAATATGGAAGAAATAATCCAAAAAATAAAAGAAAACGGATATAAAGTAATAATGCTAACAGGAGACAATGAAACCACAGCAAAAGCAATTGCTAAAAAATTAAATATAGAAGAAGTTATTAGTAATGTATCACCAAAAGAAAAACAAGATAAAATAAAAGAAATAAACAAAAATAATTCATGTTTAATGGTTGGAGATGGAATTAATGATAGCCCAGCACTAAAAACTGCAACAGTTGGAATAAGTGTAGCAAATGGAACAGATATGAGTGCAGATTCAGCAGATATTATATTATTAAAAGATAACATGAATTTAATTATAGAATTACTTAATATAGGAAAGAAAACAATAAGAATTGTAAAACAAAATTTATTTTGGGCTTTATTTTATAACATTTGTATGATACCATTAGCTATGGGGATATTACCAATATCATTAAACCCAATGATAGCAAGTTTAGCAATGACATTTAGCAGTTTGACAGTAGTGTTAAATAGTTTAAGATTGTCTTTTAGGGACATGCCAAAATGAACAAAAAATGCTAAAAAGGGACAGACCGCAATTAATGAAGAAAATAAATTTAAAGGAGAAAAAACATGGAAATATTAGCAGGAATAGCAATACCATTTTTAGGAACTACATTTGGTGCAGCAATGGTATTTTTTATGAAAAACAAAATGAATAATAAAATAGAAAAATTATTATTAGGTTTCGCAGCTGGTGTTATGATGGCTGCATCTATATGGTCTTTATTAGATCCATCAATTGATATGGCAGGAGAGCAAGGAAAAATCTCTTGGATTCCAGCAGCCGTTGGATTTTCGCTTGGAATTATATTTCTATTGATATTAGATAGTGTTGTACCACATTTGCATTTGAAAAGTGAGAAGCCAGAAGGAGTTAAAACAAAAATAAAAAGGGAGGTAATGCTAGTTTTAGCAGTAACTCTTCATAACATTCCAGAAGGTATGGCTGCAGGAGTTGTATTTGCAGGGGGAATGATGGGAAATACAGCAATTAGCATGGCAGGAGCTTTTGCACTTGCAATTGGACTTGCAATTCAAAACTTTCCAGAAGGAGCAATTATATCAATGCCACTAAGAGCAGAAGGAATGTCTAAAGGGAAAGCATTTTTATATGGTACATTATCAGGAATTGTAGAACCAATAGCAGCAATTATTACAATTTTATTAGCTAACTTTATTGAACCGATTTTACCATATTTGCTAGCATTTGCAGCAGGTGCTATGATTTATGTTGTCGTAGAAGAATTGATACCAGAGTCACAAGCAGATGAGCACTCAAATATTGGAACTATTGGTGTAGCTTTAGGTTTTGTAATAATGATGGTTTTAGATGTAGCTTTAGGATAAAATTTAATATTTTATAGGATAAAAATGTATTAATTGTATATAATAAGAAATAGTAAAAATTTAAAAATAATTTCTAAGAAGATGATTTCCATTTAAGGATATCCATAAATTATTTATTTAGAAAAATGGGTCTGTCCCTTTTGAACAAATTTTGTTCATTTTGGCATGTCCCAAAAGGAGAATTGTTATGACTGAAAAAGAAAAAAGAGATAATGGAGAATTATATAATCCAAATTATGATGAAGAGTTAATTCAAGAAATGCGAAAAACAAAAGAATTATGCTATAGATATAACAATATAAATCCATTAAATTTAGAAGAAAGAAAAGAATTCATAAAGAGTATATTAGGAAATACAAAAGAAAATGTGCAAATAGAATCAAATTTCTTTTGTGATTATGGATATAATATCTCTGTTGGAGAAAACTTTTATGCAAATCACAATTTGGTAATTTTAGATGGTGCAAAAGTTGAATTTGGAGATAATGTTTTCATTGGACCAAACTGTGGATTTTATACAGCAGGACATCCAATAGATATTAAATCACGAAATGAAGGAATTGAATATGCAAAGCCTATAAAAGTAGGAAATAACGTATGGTTTGGTGGAAATGTATCTGTTATGCCAGGAGTTACAATCGGAGATAATGTGACAATAGGTGCAGGAAGTGTAGTTACAAAGGATATTCCTTCTAATTGCGTTGCATATGGTAATCCATGTAAAGTAAAAAGAGAAAATTAAAAAAATCCCTGTTTTTGGGGATTTTTTTAATTAGTCATCAATTGGAATATATTTTTTCTCAGGCAATTCTTTTGGTTCGTCTTTTTTAGGAATTTCAATTTTTAAAGTACCATTTCTAAATGAAGCCTTAATATCTTCTTGTTTAACATCTTCACCTACATAGAAACTTCTTGAACATTCACCAACGAATCTTTCTTTTCTAACATATTTGCCTTCTTCTTTTTCATCTTTATGATGATTTGTTTTTGCATTAACAATTAAGTAACCATTGTCAACTTCAATTTTAATGTCTTCTTTTTCATATCCTGGTAAGTCTATATCTACTATATACTTATCTTTTTTCTCCTTAATATCTGTTCTCATCAATTTGCTTTCTCTTTCTCCTGTAAAGAATGGATCTCTAAACATTTCATCCCATAAATCAAAATCATTTCTTTTTCTTGGTAACATCATCATAATAATCAACTCCTTCTAAAAATTTATGTGTTGACTTGATATTGTTAGCACATAGTAAAAAGTATGTTTTTCTTTTTACATTTACATTATACAACTGATTTTAGCAATGTCAATAGGAGAGTGCTAAAATTCACAAAAAATTCACATTTCTTATTAAAAATATACATAAATTGAAAAAATGTGAATAAAATATTGATATTGGTCAAGAAAATGTGATAAAATATATTTATATAGGTCAAGAAAATGTGTAAGAGACCAATAGAAATGGTCAAGAAAACGTGAAAGGAGAAAAGCGAATGTATAGAAAAATTATAGCAAAATTAGAAGAATGGAAAAATAAGAAAGAAAGGCAACCACTTATTTTAAAGGGAGCAAGACAAGTTGGAAAAACGTGGGTTTTACAAGAATTTGGTAAAAAATATTTTGAAGATGTACTATATATAAATTTTGAAAATGAAAATAATATAGCAGATTTATTTGAAGAAAATATAGATCCACATAGAATTATAGAATTTTTATCAGCAGTTCATCATAAAAAAATTGAGCCAGAGAAAACATTAATTATATTTGATGAAATACAAGAATTACCAAGAGCATTAACATCTTTGAAATATTTCGCAGAACAGGCTCCTGAGTATGCAATATGTTGTGCTGGAAGTTTATTAGGAGTATTTCTACATGATAAAGTATCTTTTCCAGTTGGAAAAGTAGATTTTTTAGAATTACAACCATTAGATTTTGAAGAGTTTTTAATAGCAAATGAAGAAGAAGATTTGCTTAATTTAATAAGAAAAAATAATATGGAAAAAGTACCAGATATAGTAGCTGACAAATTAAAAGATTATTTAAAAAAATATTTTGTAATAGGGGGAATGCCAAAGGCAGTAAGAACATGGATTGAAGAAAAAGATTTTGAAAAAGTAGAAATTGTTCAAAAGAACATCTTAGAAGCATATGTACGAGATTTTTCGAAACATACAGATAACAATACAGCAACTAAAATAGAATATGTTTGGAGAAGTATTCCATCACAATTAGCAAAAGAAAATAGAAAATTTATTTATGGAGTAGTAAAAGATGGTGCAAGAGCAAGAGAATATGAAAATGCGATTAACTGGTTACATGATACTGGGCTAATACGAATTGTTCATAGAGTAAAGTGCGGAGATAAACAACCACTAAAAGCATATGAAGATTTAAAAGCATTCAAAATATATTTGTTAGATATAGGGCTACTTAGAACATTATGCGAACTGGACTATGAAACAATTATAAATAAAGATGCAATTTATAATGAATTTAATGGCTTGCTTACAGAACAATTTGTACTTCAAGAATTAGAAAATATAGAAAAAGTAAATACTATTTATTATTGGACAAATGAGTTTACAAGTGAAGTTGATTTTGTGTTTTCATACAAAAACTTAATACTTCCAATAGAAGCAAAAGCAGGAATAAATGTAAAAGCACAAAGTCTGAAAGTATTTATGAATCAATATAATACAAGACTTGCTATTAGATATTCATTATTAAATATTACGTTAGATAATAATATATTAAATATTCCATTGTATTTGATATGGAATACAAAATATTATTTAGAAGAAGTTTTAAAAAGATTTTATTGATAAAAAATATAAAACAGGGTATAATACAAAAAGCAAATGTTGAAAAAAGAGTAAAATAAAAAATGAAAAAGGAGGAAAAAATATGGCAGACATGACAATATCAGAAGATATAATATATGTAGGAGCAAGTGACAAAAATATAAACCTATTTGAAGGGCAATATGTATTAGAAAATGGAATGGCATATAACTCATACTTAATAAAAGATAAAGACTATGTAATATTTGATACTGTAGATGAAAGAGTAACAGCACAATGGTTACAAAAACTATCAGAAGAGTTAGATGGAGAATCACCAGACTATTTAATAGTATCACATATGGAGCCAGACCATGCATATAATATAGGAATATTAGCAGAAAAATATCCAGACATGAAAATAGTAGGAAATCAAATTACATTTAATATATTATCAAACTTTTTCGATATAGATTTATCAAAAAGAAAAGTAATAGTAAGTGAAGGAGATATATTAGACATTGGAAAGCATAAACTTCAATTTATAATGGCACCAATGGTACATTGGCCAGAGGTAATGATGACATATGACCAAACAGACAAAATCCTATTTTCAGCAGATGCTTTTGGAAAATTTGGAGCACTAGAAGTAGAAGAAGAGTGGGATTGTGAAGCAAGAAGATATTATTTTGGAATAGTAGGAAAATATGGGGACCAAGTACAAGCATTATTAAAAAAAGTAGCAAAATTAGATATACAAACAATTTGTCCATTACATGGACCAGTATTAAAAGAAAATTTACAACATTATATTGAAAAATATCAAACATGGAGTAGCTACGAACCTGAGGAAGATGGAATCTTCATAGCATGTAGTTCAATATATGGAAACACATTAAAAGCAGCAAACAAACTAGCAGAAATACTAAGAAAAAAAGGAAATAAAAAAGTAGTAGTTTCAGACTTAACAAGAGAAGATTGGGCAGAAGCAGTTGAAGATGCTTTTAGATACTCAACATTAGTAGTTGCATCATCTAGCTACAATATGGGACTATTTCCACCAATGGAACACTTTTTAGATTGTCTAAAAGAAAGAAACTACCAAAAAAGAAAAGTTGCAGTTATTGAAAATGGCTCATGGGCACCATCAGCAGGAAGATGTATGAAAAAGATGTTGCAAGAAATGAAAAATCTTGATATAATTGAGCCAACAATAACAATAAAATCCACAATGAACGAACAAAATGTGGAAGAAATGAACAAATTAGCAGAGGGATTAGGGGGACGGTCCTAAAAATCCCTAAAAACAGGGATTTAGGGACGGACCTTTAAATAAAAAGAATAAATAATGGAGGTGAAATTCATGGAAAAATATAGATGTACAGTATGTGGATATATTTATGATGAAGAAAAAGAAGGAGTTAAATTTTCTGATTTACCAGATGATTGGACATGCCCACTATGTGGAGTAGGTAAAGATTTATTTGAAAAAGTAGAAGAGTAATGTCTCATTGGGGACGTTTCTTAGTGAGACATTTTGTCCAACTTGGGACACATCTAACAAAAAATTAAATAATAAAATAATAAAAAGTGAAGTATATAAAAAATTTTAATTATTTATATGCTTCATTTTTGTTAAATATTTTTTCTAAATATATTGTTGTACATAAACAGAAAATATGATAATATAAATAAAGTTTAGAGAATCAAACAAATCTATGATTAGAAAATAAAGAAGAAGGAAAGTGATAAAAAATGAAAGAAAAATCAAAAGTATATTTTACAGACTTTAGAGCAAGACCTGGATATAACCTATTACAAAAATTAGAAAAATTAGTAAAAAAAGCAGGAATTGAAAAAATTGATTTTGAAAACAAATACACAGCAATAAAAATACACTTTGGAGAACCTGGAAATCTTGCATATTTAAGACCAAACTATTCAAAAGTAATAGTAGACTTAGTAAAAAAATTAGGAGGAAAGCCATTCCTAACAGATTGTAACACATTATATGTTGGAGGAAGAAAAAATGCTTTAGACCATTTAGATTCAGCATATGTAAATGGATATAACCCATTCACAACAGGATGCCATATCATAATTGCTGACGGATTAAAAGGAACAGATGAGCAATATGTAGAGATAAATCAAGAATATGTAAAAACAGCAAAAATCGGAAGAGCAATTATGGATGCAGATGTAATAATTTCACTAAACCATTTTAAAGGACATGAAGGAACAGGATTTGGTGGAGCAATAAAAAATATAGGAATGGGATGTGGCTCAAGAGCAGGAAAAATGGAAATGCATAGTAGCGGAAAACCAAATGTCATCCCAGAAAATTGCAGAAAGTGTAAGCAATGTATAAAAATATGTGCACATGGAGCAATTTCATATAATGAAGAAGGAAAAGCAGTAATTGACCACAATAAGTGTGTAGGATGTGGAAGATGCATAGGAATTTGTAATTTTGATGCAATAAAATCTCCAAATGACGAAGCGGCAGACATTTTAAATAAGAAAATGGCAGAATACGCATTAGCAGTAGTTAAGGATAAACCACAATTCCATATTAGTTTAATTTGTGATGTTTCTCCTAACTGTGATTGCCATGGAGAAAACGATGCTCCAATTGTACCTAATATTGGAATGTTAGCATCTTTTGACATGGTAGCATTAGATAAAGCATGTGCTGATTTAGTAAACAAACAAGAAGTATTTGAAAACAGCTATTTAGCAGAACAAATGAAAAAAGGTGTACATGAAAAAGACCTATTCCATTGTAATCATCCAGAAACTAACTGGGAAAGCCAAATTGAACATGGAGAAGAAATTGGTTTAGGAACACAAGAATATGAATTAATTGAAGTTAAGTAGGAGAAAGTTGATGAGAAGAGGAGCAAGAGAAAGAAATAACTTAAATAAAAGAAAGAAAAAAATGCAAAATAAAAAAATCTTAGTTATTGCTATAATTATAATTATATTAATAATAACATTAGTAGGATTAGCATATGGACTAAATAAAACACGTCAAGCAGAAAATGAAAGTGCACAAGAAGTAGATAAAAAAGTAGAAGAAAGCAATGAAGAAAATATAGAAGAAAACCAAGAAACAGTAGAAAGCCAAAAAACACAAGAAAAAGAAGAAATAAAATATAGTATGACAAAAGGAAATAAATTTGTAAAAATAGATGACACAATTGCATATATTGATTCTATTAATGGAAATAATTTATATATTTTCAATATAGAAAAAAATTCAGCAATTCAAGTAAATACACCAAAAGAACTATGGAAAATATATTTTGATGGAGAAAATATATATGGAGTGCCAAACCACTATTCAGGAAAAGGAATATATAAAATTGATTTACAAGGAAAAGTAACACAAATATATGAGGGAGAATCAGCTCAATTGTGGCTAACAGAAGATAAAATATATTTTGTAAAGCAAAATGGTTTTGATGAGATAAATCAAACACCACAAGGAGACTTATGCTCAATGGATAAAGACGGAAACAATATTACAACAATAATTCCTAATGTGAAAAATTATTTCAATATACTGGGCAACAAAATTTATTATACAGATGGAGAAACAAGAGATTTATATGTAGCAGATATCAATGGAGAAAATAAGGAAGAACTAGCACAAGGAAGAACACTAATTGCAGGAATAAATGAAAAATATATTATATACGTTGATTATGAAGATGGAGAAAAATATCATGTGGTATATTTAGATGACAAAACTAATCATGAAGTAGGAAGATTCGGAAGTTGCTATGTAAGTGAAGATGAAGGATACATCCTTACAAGAAAATTAGTTGATGAAAACAATAATATTGAAAATGAATTTTCAGTATTTAAAATTGATAGCAACAACAAAGAAGAAAAGCAAGTGTTTAAAAATGATATGGTATTACCATATTTAGCATATGTGTATCAAAATAAAGCATATATAGAAGAACAAGATGTGATAAGAGCAGACTTAGAAAATGGCAATATAGAAGAAAATATGCCTAATGGATATTATTTAGATGGTTATTGCTATGAGTTAAGAATGACTGATAATAAAGTTAATGAAATTTGCATATATAATTTGGAAACCATGGAAGAACAACAAATTCAACTAACATATTTTTTGGCAGAAAATTAATGTATTAGGGGAACAAATGAATATTTATAAAAAAGATAGAATTAGTTTGCAACAGAAACAATTCTATCTTTTTGTGGTTTAAAACCGCATTAATGTGGTTTTAAGTTCGTGTTCAAACAAAAAATGTTATAGTAAAATATGTATGTAAAGAAAACATAATGGATACTAACTGGAAATTTGGATACACTAAAACAAACGAAAAAACAAAAAAGAAAACGGAGGAACTAGAAAATGAAAAGAAGAAATACAATGAAACAAACTAATTTAAAGTATTTAAAAGAGGCAAGAGGTATTACATTAATAGCGCTTGTTATAACTATTATAGTTTTGCTAATTTTGGCTGCAGTATCAATTGCAACACTAACTGGAGAGAATGGAATATTAACAAGAGCAAATGATAGTAAGTCACAAACTGAAATTGGAGAAGAAAAAGAAGCAATAGGATTAGCATACAATGGAGTTATGGCAGAGAATAGAGATAATGGAGTAAATGCAAGTGATTTGCAAGATGAGTTGATTAGTAATGGATATAATGCAACAGCCAGTGGAAGTAATCCAATAACAGTTAAATTTAATGATTCACAAAGAATATATGAAATAGATGCAAATGGAAATATAATAGAGGCAGAAACAGGAGAAGTAACACCACCAACAGGAAGTTTGCCATCAACAACAGATACAACGCCATTTTTACCAGATGGAGCAACACCAACAAATACAAAGTGGGATACAGGAGTAACAATAAAAGATAGTAATAATAATGAATGGGTATGGATAGTAGTGCCAAAGAGTGAGATGCCAGATGGATTAACTTTTGAAAATGATGAAGATTATACAACATTAGAAACAGCATTACAAACATATGCTCAAGATTATAGACAAGCTAGATATACGGATGAATGGTACGAGGGATGTGGACTTGACCAAGGAAAATATATAACTTTTAAGAAAAATATGCTGAAAAGTGTATATAAAAATGGAGGATTTTATATAGGAAAATATGAAGTGGGTTCTTTTGATAATCCTGTAACAGCAAGAGATACAACAAGAAAAGCTGTCATACAAGAGGGGGCTTTTCCATATAATTGGGTATCATGCAGTGATGCAGAAGGATTGTCAGAAGAATTAGCAATAGGGGGAAAAACAAGTAGTCTAATGTTTGGAATACAATGGGATTTAGTCTTGAAGTATTTAGAGGTAAACGGAAACTGGGATACAACTAGTAATATAGCATTATATTATTTAAATACAAATAGTAGTTCATGGGGAAATTATCAAGATGTATCATTTGATATAGTAAAAGGAATGTATTCAGATGATGAAGGAGCAAATTATTCACAAGTTAATGAAGAAAAATATAATAAGCCAATGTCAAATGTGTTATTTACAACAGGAGTAACAGAAAGAAATAGTATGTTAAATATATTTGATTTAGCTGGAAATGTACGTGAATGGACATTAGAAAAAGATGGAGATTATAATGATGTAAGCGTTTACAGAGGAGGCGGAGGAGATGTTACTGGTTCTGCTTTTCCAGTTGTAGGTCATAGTACTAATATTAAGTCTACTAGTAACAGTTATAATCTAGGATTTCGACCAACTTTATTTTAAAACATTTAAGGAGTGCAAAATTAGAATATTATATACTCCAATAAATAAATGATACAAAAAGTAACAATTAAAGAAGAAAATAAACAAGGAAAACCTTATTTATTTTCTTCTTTTTTATTATCATCTTTCTTTTTATCCTTTGAAGGTTTATGAGTTTCTTTTGGTATAACCACATTAGAAGGTTTATGAATTGTAGATTTAGGTTTAATCTCATTAATATTATCATAAACAGGTGAAATATCTAAAGTTGAGCCATCACCAGAAACCACTTCTAAATTTTTCTTTTCTTCCATGAAAATCCCCCATTTCATATAAAGTATATATAATATTCATTACTAAAAATAATCTAAATTAATCTTAGCATATAAATTAAAAAAGTGCAAGAATTATCAAAAAATATTGACATATCAAGTATTTTCTGCAATAATATAAATATTAAAAAAGTAAAAATAAATTAATGGAATACACAAAAAATGGAAATTAAAGAGGTGAAAATAAAAGTGGATATAAGTCATCTAAAAGCAGTAATAGAAGCAATTCTTTTTGCAGCAGGAAGACCAGTAGAAAAAAAAGAACTAATATTAGCATTAGAGGTAAATGAAAACGACCTAGACACAATCATATCAAATATGCAAGAAGAATATAAAAAAGAAGATAGAGGAATAGAATTAATAAAAGTAAATGAATCATATCAATTAGCAACAAAGACAAACTTGTACGAATATATTTATCCAGTATTAGATAAAAGAACAAAACCTAATTTATCAAGTGCAGCATTAGAAACATTAGCAATAATTGCATATAATCCACAAATTACAAGGGCAGAGATTGAATCGATTCGTGGAGTTGGAGCAGATGCATGTGTATACAAATTATTAGAATATGGATTAATTAAAGAAGCAGGAAAACTAGATTTACCGGGAAAGCCAATGTCATATAAAACAACTGATGAATTCTTAAAAATGTTTGGATATTCTTCTTTAGAAGATTTACCAGATTTACCAAGATATAAATTAGATGAAAACCATCAAATAGTAGTTGATGAAATTTTAGAAGAAAATGAAAAATTAGAACAAGATGAATTAAGTGACAATAAACAGGAAACATCAGAACAAGAAGTAGAAGAAAAGAAAGGATTGAATTAATATGAAATTATCACAAACAGGTATGGGAGCTACAAAATTAAATAACATAGACAATATGTATCCAGCACAAAGCATTTTATTACAAACAGGACAATTAGTACAATATGGAGCAGGGCTATTCGGATACAATACAATACCACTATTAGTAAGAAGAAAAGTAGAACAAATTATAGTAGAAACTTTAAATAAATATGGATGTATAGAAACATTATTACCACTATTACAACCAGACACAATATGGAAAAACTCTGGAAGATATGAACAATATGTAAATGATGGAACAATGTTGGTTACAGAATCAAACAAAGGAACATTTTGTTTAGCACCAACAGGAGAAGAAGCGGTAGTAGAATTTGCAAGAGAAAAACTAAAATCATATAAAAATTTACCAGTAACATATTATCAAATTGGAGAAAAATTTAGAAATGAAATTAGAACAAGAGGATATTTGTTAAGAGGAAAGTCTTTTCCAATGCTTGATGCATATAGTTTTGATGAAGATGAAAAAGGAATGGAAAAGTCATATAAAAATATAAGAAAAGCCTTTTTAGAAATATTTGAAAGACTAGGTTTAAAAGTAATTCCAATTGTAGCAGACAATGGAGCTATGGGTGGAAAAAAATCAGAAGAGTTTATGCTAATTTCTGAACAAGGTGAAGATAAAATCTTATATGACGAAAAAACAGGAATTGGACTAAATACAGAAATATTAGAAAAAGAAAACTATCAAGAATATCTAAAAGAAGAATATGGAATAGAAGATATTTCAGGATTTAAAGAAATTAGAACTATGGAATTAGGACATATTTTCCAATTAGGTACTAGATATTCAGAAATGATGAACGGAAAATACATCAACAGAGAAGGAAAAGAAGCATTATACTACATGGGATGCTATGGAATAGGAGTTAGTAGAACAGTTGCTGCTTTATATGAAGAATCAATACTAAAAAATGAAAAAGAAGAAATAGAAGGAATTGTTTTACCTGAAAATATAGCACCATTTAAAGTTCAAATAGTTCCAAAAATGGAAGATGAAGAAAAATTTGAATTTGCAACAAAATTATATAACAGCTTAAAAGAAAATGGAATTGAAGCAATTATAGATGATAGAGAAAATATCACAATGGGAATGAAAATTAAAGATTGCAAAATTTTAGGTACACCATATTTAGTTGTTATCGGAAATAAGCAATCAGGTGATGAATTTGAACTTGAAAATGTAAGGACAGGAGAAAAGAAAAATTTAACATTAAAAGATTTAAAAAATATTTAAAGTACACTATAAAAATGAAAAATTAAGAAAAATAAAGAAAGGAGGATACAATGTCAAATACTATTAAAAATATTCTTGAAGAATATGTAAAAGGCTTATTAAAGATAATAGGAAAAGATTTAAAAAAGGTAATTTTATATGGATCATATGCAAGAAACGAACAAAACAAAGATGGAGAAATAAGCGACATAGATATTATGATATTAGTAGATTCAAAAGAAGAAAAAATAAAAGAATTGGAGAAAAAAGTAATTGACTATAGCTATGATTTAGATTTGCAGTACGATATTTTATTATCTCCAATTATAGAAAATATCAAAAATTACGAAAATAGAAGAAAATATATGTCATTTTATAAAAATATCGAAAATGAAGGAGTTTTATTAAATGGATAATAATGATATAAAGGTATTAGCTCAATATAGAATAGAACAAGCAAAAGAAAATCTTGAAGAAGCTGAAGCGTTATTTGCCATCAATAAATTTAAAGGAGCGAATAATAGAGCATATTATTCAATATTTCATGCCATAAAAGCAATATTAGCATTAGAGCAAACAGATTTTAAAAAGCACTCATCTGTAATAGCATATTTTAATAAAGAATATATAAGTAAAAACGTTTTTCCAAGAGAATTAGGAAAAAGAGTTAACGAAGCTAGATTTTTTAGAGAAAAAAGCGATTATGTGGATTTCTATATTGTAACTAAAGAAGAAAGTAAGATGCAAATCGATACTGCTAAAATGATGATTGAAAATGCAGAAAAATATATAAGCGAAAAAATATAAAAGTTTCAGTTTAGTCTGAAACTTTTAAAATTTCTTAATAAAATATTAAAACATTTTTCACCTAAAAAACACATTTAAACTATTTTTTGATAACAAAATTTGGATAACATATGCATAAATCAAAAAACAGAAAAATATAATAACTAGGAAATGTAAAATATAGCAAATGAAAAAAACAAAAAACCTAGAAAGGGTGAAGTAAATGAAAAGAAAGAAAAATAAAGAAGAACCAACAGACCTGATGGAAATAAAAAACTTTTTAGACTATAACAAAGAATTAAAAGAAGATGATAAAACATTTGAAAAATTAATGTTTATTTATTCAATAGCAATCAAAGAATTAAAAACTAAAATAGAAATAATACAAGATGAATTCAAATTATTCTATAATTATGACTTAATAGACCATATAAACACAAGAATAAAAAAGCCTGAAAGTATAATACAAAAAATGAAAAAGAGAAATTTAGAACTTAATTATCGTGAAATGATAGAAAATATTAATGACATCGCAGGAGTAAGAATAATATGTCCATTAAAAAAGGATATATTTTCAATTAGAAATTTAGTTAAAAAATTGCCAGGAATAAATATAATTACAGAAAAAGACTATGTTACACATCCTAAAGAAAGTGGATATTCAAGCTATCATTTAATAGTTGAAGTGCCAGTAACTTTATCACAAAACATAGTATATGTAAAAGTTGAAATTCAAATAAGGACAATTGCAATGGACTTTTGGGCTAGTCTTGAACATAAGATGAAATATAAACCAGAAGAAGAGATTGATAAAAAATCATCAAAGGAATGGGTGAATTGTGCAAAAGCAATTCAAAAATTGGATAATAGAATGATGTTGTTAAATAATTAAAAAGCGTTTTCGCTAAAATCTTATAATAAATAATTTTTTATACCTTGTTGTCGCAACCTATAATTTAAAAAGAAAAATTGATTTTTCTTTTTGAGGTAAGAAGGTTGCTTCAATCGCACTCGCCTTATAAGGCTCGTTTGATCGCTACGCGGCACTACAAAATTATTTATTATAAGATTTTAGCGAATAATCTCATTTTATATAAAATTATTAAAGTAATTAAATAAAAAGTTGTCAATTTTTAAAAACTTGACAATTTTTTTAGTAATAAGAAGGAATTTATGTCAAATGCGTCGAATAATATAAATATGTATATTGAAAAAAGGAAAGGAAGGTAAAAATGCCACGATATAGTGATGAAATTATAGAAGAAGTTAGACAATCAAATGACATAGTAGATATAATATCACAATATGTGCATTTAAAAAGAAGTGGAAGAAACTACTTTGGATTATGCCCATTTCACAATGAAAAATCACCTTCATTTTCAGTTTCACCAGATAAACAAATATTTCATTGCTTTGGATGCGGAGTTGGAGGAAATGTATTTACTTTTTTAATGAAAATAGAAGGAATCAGCTTTGTAGAAGCGGTTCAAACTTTAGCAGAAAGAGCAAATATACAGTTACCAACTTTAGAAAATAATGTTGACACAGCAAAAGAAATATTAAAAAGTAAAGTACTAAAAGTAAATGAAGTAGCAGCAAATTTTTATCATGAAAATTTATATCTTCCAGAATCAAAAATTGCTCAAGAGTACATTAAAAAAAGAAAATTAACAAATGAAACATTAATATCATTTAAAATCGGATATTCAGGAAAGTTTGATGAACTATATCATAAATTAAAAAAAGAAGGATTTGAAGAGCCTGAAATACTAGAATCTGGTTTAGTTAATAAAAATGATAGAGGACAATATATTGATAGATATAGGAACCGTTTAATGTTTCCAATTTGTGATGCAAGAGGAAAAGTTATTGCTTTTGGAGGAAGAGTTTTAGATGACTCTAAGCCAAAATACATAAATTCACCAGAAAATGTAGCATATAGTAAAGGAAGAACTTTATTTGGACTAAATGTTGCAAAAAAACAAGGACATTTAAAGCAATTGTTAATTGTGGAAGGATATATGGATGTTATTTCATTACATCAAAGAGGAATAACAAATGTAGTAGCACCACTTGGAACAGCATTAACACAGCAACAAGGATGGTTACTAAGAAAAAATGCAGACCAAATAATTTTAAGTTTTGATTCAGATGAAGCAGGACTTAATGCCAAAATAAGAGCATTAGACATATTACAAGATATGGGATGTGATATAAGAGTATTACAAATGGATGGTGCAAAAGATCCAGATGAATATATCGTAAAATATGGCAATGCGAGATTTAAAAATTTAATAGATAAGGCATTATCAGTGGTGGAATTTAAAGTTAAAGTATTAAAGAAAAATTTAAATCTAGAAAATGTAAATGACAAAATTAAGTTTTTAAATGAAATTGCAAAACTTATAGCAAAAATTGACAATAGTATTGAAAGAGAAGTGTACATTGAAAAAATTGCAAAAGAATATGAAATATCAAAAGAGGCAATATATGCAGAAGTGAATAAACTTACATATAATAGTTCTAAAAGTGAAAAAATACTAGAAAAAGCAAAGCCAGTTATTAAGCATACTGAAAATAAAAAACAAGTATCTGAAACAATTAAAAGAAGAGAAAATACTATATTATCAATACTTCTAACTGGAGAATTAAGTTTTTTTGAAATAATAGAAAAAAATATAAAAGTAGAAGATTTCAAGGATAATATAAATAAAAATATTGCTCAAAAATTGTATGAAGAACTCAGAAAAGGAAATAGTAATATTAATGGCATTATAGATAACTTAAATGAGGAAGAACAAGGAAGAATAACAGAAATAATGGCAGATGATTATGAAATAGATGATATGGAAAAAGCAATTGATGATATAATTAAAAGTTATGAAAAAGATAAATTAACTAGTAGAAAATTTGAACTTGTAGAACTTATGGAAAATGAGACAGATGCAACAAAGAGAAATACTTTAGGACAAGAATTAAATAATGTAATTATTCAAATATCAAAGTTAAAATAGGAATAAAGGATAGAACTTGAGAAAGGAATGATAATAAGGATGGCAAAGAAAAAAGAAGAATTAAGTGAAATTGAAGAAAAAAAGACAACTAATGGTAAAAAAGATGCAACAAAAAAAGAAAAGAAAAGTGAAGTAAAGAAAGAAACTACTAAAAAAGACAAAAAAAGTATAGAAAAAGTAGAGGCAAAAAATAAAACAGAGAAAAAACAAGATAGCAAAAAAACAAGTGACAGTGAAAAAATAGAAAAAATGGAAAAAGCAAGAAAAATAGCAAAGAAAAAAGCGGTAGAACATGAAAAAGAAAAGGAAAATGAAAAACAAGACAAAGAGCAAAATTTAACAGAAGAAAAAAATGGTGATACAAAAAATGAAGAAAAAGATGATGATGCATTAAAAAATGAAAAAGTAAATAATATTTTAAAAAAGGCTAAAGAAAAAGGAACAATCACCATTGGTGATTTAGCTTCTGAATTAGATGATGTAAATCCAGACCAAATTGATAAAGTATTTGATGCTTTTGAAGAATTAGGAGTGGATTTATTAAACGACGATTTAGACGAAGAACCAGATATAGAAGATTTAAAAGAAGTAGAAGATTTAAAATTAGATGAAATTACAGATACAAGTTATGAAGGAATAAATGTAGACGATCCTGTTAGAATGTATCTAAGAGAAATTGGAAGAATCCCACTTTTAACATATGATGAAGAACTAGATCTAGCAAAAAGAATACTAAAAGGTGATGAAGAAGCAAAACAAAAATTAGCAGAATCAAACTTAAGATTAGTAGTAAGTATAGCTAAAAAATATGTTGGTAGAGGGATGTTATTCTTAGATTTAATACAAGAAGGAAATATGGGATTAATTAAGGCAGTAGAAAAATTTGACTATACAAAAGGATTTAAATTTAGTACTTATGCAACATGGTGGATTAGACAAGCAATAACAAGAGCAATTGCAGACCAAGCAAGAACAATACGTATACCAGTTCATATGGTTGAAACAATTAATAAATTAATTAGAACATCAAGACATCTTTTACAACAAATGGGAAGAGAACCAACCCCAGAAGAAATTGCAGCTGAAATGGAAATACCAGTAGAAAAAGTAATGGAAATTCAAAAAATAGCACAAGATCCAGTATCTTTGGAAACACCAATTGGTGAAGAAGATGATAGCCATTTAGGTGACTTTATTCAAGATGAAGATAGCCCAGAACCACATGATTCAGCAGCATATACATTGTTAAAAGAACAATTAGAAGAAGTAATGAATACTTTAACACCTAGAGAAGCTAAAGTTTTAAAATTAAGATTTGGACTAGAAGATGGTAAGGCTAGAACTTTGGAAGAGGTTGGACGTGAATTTGAGGTTACTCGTGAGAGAATTAGACAGATTGAGGCTAAGGCTTTGAGAAAGTTGAGACATCCTAGTAGGAGTAAGAAGTTGCGTGACTACATGGGCTAGAAGTTTGAAAAATAATTGGCATTTGGCGTTGTTATACTTCATTTGAAATCTAATCAACGTACATTTAGTACGTTGATTAGATTTCAAATTCGTATGCCTAGCCAAATATCCAATTTTTTTCCAAACGAGTAATATTATTAATTAGCAATATACTAATTCTTGTTTGAATTTTTCGAAAATCAGAGTAAATATAACAATTATAAGATTTAACAGAAAAGATGAGTTTCACTTACTACAAAAGTATAAAAAAGATAAGGAGTTGGACTATTAATGGAGCAATTTAATGAGTTTGTAAGTAGTATTACTTCATTAGAAATAATAGATATAATAATAGCGATAGGAATAATAATAGTATTTAGAATATTTAGCTCAACAATTGCATATGCAATTATTAGAATGTTTAAATTAAAATCTAAAAAAGCTAAAGATATAAGAGAAAGTGCATTTTATAGCCCATTAAAAGTATTCTTTATAATTTTAGGAATTTATTTAGCAGTTCTATTTTTAAAGAAACCTTTAAATTTAAGTCAAGAGGTAATGGGATATGTCACAATTGCATTTGAAATAGTAAGTGTAATTGCATTTGCAATAGGACTTGCAAAAAGTTTTACTATAAAATCATCATTAATAGCGAAAATGAGAAAACAATCAAAAAGACAAATAGATGATACAACACTTGAATTTATTTTGAAAATAGTAAGAGCAGTAATATATATAATTACAGCCTTTATAGTCTTAGCATTACTTAGAATAGATTTAACTGGATTAATTGCGGGATTAGGAATAGGTGGAGTAATAGTAACTTTAGCTGCCCAAGATACGGCTAAAAACCTATTTGGAGGTTTTGTGATATTTTTAGACAAACCATTTAATGTAGGTGACTGGATCCAAATGGATTCATATGAAGGAACAATAGAAGATATTACATTTAGAACTACAAGAATTAGAACATTTGAAAATTCAATCCTAAATGTCCCAAATTCAAAAATTGCAGATTCTGCAGTAATAAATTGGAGTAAAATGGAACGAAGAAGATATAAAGTAAATTTAAGATTAGAATTAGGAACGCCAGTAGAAAAATTACAGAAACTAAAACAAAGAGTTGAAAAAATGCTACATGAAAGAGAAAGCATATTAGATGAAGAAACAATTGTAAGGTTTGACAATATTAATGAAGAAGGAATCAATATGCTAATATACACATATACAGATTCAGTTGGATATGATAGTTATTTAGATGAATGTGAAGATATAAATTATAAATTAATGAAGATATTAGAAGAAGAGCATATAAAGGTAGCATATGATACACAAAATGTATATGTTAGAAGTTAAAAATTCGAATTTGCTAAAAAATACAATAGAAGAGTATCATAAAAGATACTCTCTTTTCAAATGTGCGACAGGCATGTTGTTTAGCTAATCGGTGAAAGTCCGTAGTGGAGGTAGATATCGCCAACCACTTAGAGAA
>CALXCG010000031.1 GCA_944386745.1 uncultured Clostridia bacterium
ATAAAAATAGATACTACAATGGAATATGCTATGGTAAATCAAAATAATGTAAAAAATTCACATAGAAAATATATTACATAGTACGATTGTAAAAAAAAATATTATGTAAATGTTGAATTTAAAAGAATTATATAGTATAATACAAATATGGAAGTTTTTTCCACGTAAGAATTGCATATCAATTAGAAAGGCGGCAGAAAGTATGAAGGTATTAAGCTTAATTGAGCCATGGGCAACTCTTATCAAAGAGGGCAAAAAGGTCATCGAAACAAGAAGTTGGAAAACATCTTATAGAGGTGAACTTTATATCCATGCGAGTAGCAAAAAAATCAAAAGGAGTGATGAACACACAATTGAACTACTGAAGTTAATTCCTAATGTTCCTATGGGGTATGGTAACATTATATGCAAATGCAAATTGGTAGATTGTATATATATGAACCAGGAATTTTTGGACAGAATTCAGAAAGACAAGCAAGAATTCTTATGCGGAGAATATAGCTTAGGAAGATATGCTTGGATTTTGGAAGATGTAGAAGTTCTTGATAAACCAATTCCTGCAAAAGGACATTTGAACATTTGGAATTATGATGCTGATGAATAACAGAAAGGAGCATGCAAGATGAAAATCGTACAGCTGAAAGAATTTGAAAGAATTCAAGAAGGATTGCGGAGTTTGACTGAAGAATTTATAGGAGAGTATCCATATTACTCAACATGGATTCGGAAGAACGAAGCAACATTCAAAGATGGAACAAGAGTTATTTATGAACTCAACGACGATGGAGAAACATTAGGATACATGATGATTCATTTTTCAACGGCTAAATGTGCCAAGATTAATGGAATCTATGTGTTTCCTAATTGTCAGAAAAGAGGATATGCTAAGGAAGCTTTGTTGCAAGTTCTGGAAGAACTTAAAGCACAGAAATATGACTATGCATATATCCAAACCCGTATTCACAACAAGATTGTGGTTCATATGTTTGAGTCACTGCATTTTGATGTGATTGGTCAAAATTATCACAACATAGAGAAACAGAGTAACTGGGTTGCTGTGTATGATCTGTGGCATAGAAGAAACTTTGATGAGATGTTTGATTTAGCAGAACAACTCTATCCTGGCTTTTCTAAAAACTGATATGTAATGAGGCAAGGTGTCAAATGACATCTTGCCTTTTTCAAAATTTAGAATTATAATATAAACGAAAAAGGGGGAAGACAATATGTCTTATTTTGATACTCATGCTCACTATGATTGGAAAGAATTTGATAAAGATAGAGAAGAATTATTTGATAAATTTAGAGAAACACTTTGTGGACTTGTAAATATAGGTATAAATATAGAATCAGCTAACAAAGTTATAGAATATGCGAATAAATATGCATATATGTATTATTCTATAGGAATACATCCTATGGAAGTAGAAAAAGAAATTTCAGTGAATTTTATTGAACAAATAGTAAAAAAAGAATTAAAAAGTAAGAATTCAAAGTTAGTTGCAATTGGAGAAACTGGTTTAGATTATCATTTTAATTATCCGATAGAATTGCAAAAGAAGTATTTTATTGAACAAATAAAATTAGCCAATAAATATGATTTACCAATAATTATACATTCGAGAGAATCACAAGAAGATGTAGAAAAAATATTGAAAGAATATAGAGTTAAAAAAACAGGTATAATGCATTGCTATTCTGGAACACCAGAAATGTCAAAAAAGTTTATCGATATGGGTTATTATTTAGGAGTAGGAGGACCTGTTACAAGATATAAAGATATACAAGAAACGGTAAGAATTACTTCTATTGATAAAATTGTTATAGAAACAGATAGTCCAGTTCTACCACCAGAACCATTTGAAAAACATTCAAGAAATAATTCATTATATCTAAAATATGTTGTAAATAAGATAGCAGAAATTAAAGAATTATCAGAAGATGATGTTATAAAATATACAACTCAAAATGCATATAGAGCATATGGAATAAAGGATTATTTTGATTAATAACCTTAGCGCTAAATTACAAATTACATGAAAGAAGGAGATTTTATAAATGAATACAGAATATGAAAGTAAATATGAAGTAAGTTATACAGAGCTAGGACAAGACACGGAGCTAGGTTTAACAAAGTCTATTGAGCTAGTTCAAAGTCTTGTAACAGACTATTTTGCTTCTTTTGGAAGTGATAATAAAACAGTTAAAGAAAAAGACAACGCATTATGGGTGTTATCTAAAACAAAAGTACATTTTGAAAAGTTCCCAGAGTGGAGAGATTTTATATATGGAAAAAGTTATACAACAAAAATTAAACCAATTCGTGTTGAAATGGAAACTATTTTTAGAAATGAAAAAGATGAGTATTTATTTGGAGCAAAGCAAGAAATTTGCCCAATAGATGTTAATACAAGAAAAATTAGAAAGGTAAGTACAATTCATTATCCAAAAGATATGGAAACAAAAGAAGCAGTTGATACAGAAGCATATTCTAGGTTAATTGAAAAATTTGATGAGGAAGATTTTGTATATGAACAAAAAATATATTCATCAGATATAGACTTTAGTAGGCATACAAACAATGCTGTCTATGTAAGATTAATTGCAAATGTTTTATCTTGTGATTTTCTTGATAAAAATCAAATAACAGATTTTGAAATTCATTATATAAATGAATCAGTAGAAGGACAAGTGTTAAGAATTTACAAAAAAGAAAGAAAACAAGAAATAGAATTTTTAATTAAAGAAAATGGCAGAGAAATTTCAAGAGCAATTTTGAAGTATAAAGATAAAAATAATTAATGGTGGTATTTATGAAAGTAGGATTATTATTAGAAGGCGGAGCAATGAGATGCATGTATACAGAAGGAGTAATAGATGTATTTCTAGAAAATGAAATAAAAATAGATGGAATTGTTGGCGTATCAGCAGGTGCTCTATTTGGAATTAATTATAAATCAAAACAGGTTGGTAGAGGACTAAGATATAGTAAAAAATATGCTAAAAATAAAGATTATATGGGATTATATTCATTTCTAACAACAGGAAATATTATAAATGAAGATTTTTGCTTTAAGAAAATTGTAAATGAATTAGATCCCTTAGATTATGAAACTTTTAAAAATTCAGATGTAGAATTTTATGCAGTTGTAACAAATCTAGAAACAGGAGAAGCAGAATACATTAAAATAGATGATTTAAAAGATAAAAATAATTTAGAAATCTTAAGAGCATCTGGTTCTATGCCATTTGTATCTAAACCAGTAATAGTAAATAATAAAAAATATTTAGATGGAGGAATAGCAGACAGTATTCCAATAGATAAGATAATGAGTATGGGGTTTGACAAAGTAATTGTTGTTTTAACAAGGCCTATTGATTATAAAAAGAAAAAATCTAATCAAACTTTTCCTAAAATCTATTATAGAAAATATCCAAACTTTGCAAAAGCAATAAATAATAGATATAAAAAATATAATGAAGAACTTGAAAAAATATCAGAATTAGAAAAAGAAGGAAAAATATTCGTTATTAGACCATCTAAATTAGTTAAGATTAAAAGAATAGAGAAAGATAGTAATAAATTACAAGAAATGTATGATTTAGGAAGAGAAAATACATTAAATTTGTTAGATAAGATATTAAGTTTCAAAAATTCTGATATAAAAAAAAGAGAAAGATAGAGAAATTGCAAGAGCAATTTTGAAATATAAAGATAAAGGAATGAATAAAATGCAAAAAATTCTAATAGTTGAAGATGATAAAAAATTAAGAGAAGAACTAGAAACGTTCTTAAATAAAAACGGATTCTTAGCAAAAGGATTAGAAAAATTTGACAACACAATACAAGACATATTAAACGAGAAAGCAGATTTAGTATTATTAGATATAAATTTACCATATACAGATGGTGAATTTGTATGCAAAGAAGTAAGAAAATTATCAAATGTTCCTATAATCATGGTAACAAGCAGAGACAATGAAATAGATGAGCTAATGAGCTTAAATTATGGGGCAGACCAATATGTAACAAAACCATATAACATACAAATACTACTTGCAAAAATAACAGGATTATTAAAAAGAAATGAAAACTCAGGAAGAAATCCAGAAAAAATTGATTGTAATGACTTTATATTAAATATGGCAGAAAGAGTGATTGAAAAAGATAACAAAAAGATAGATTTAACAAAAAATGAGTATAGCATTTTATATTATTTAAGCACACATAAAGAAAAAGTTGTATCAAGAGATGAAATTATGGATTATTTATGGGAAAGTGAAGAATTTATTGATGACAACACATTAAATGTAAATATAAAAAGACTAAGAACAAAATTAGAAGAATTAGGTGTAACAGATAAGATAGAAACAAAAAGAGGACAGGGGTATTTGTTAAAATGAAATTTAGAGATTTTATAAAAGATAAAGTATTGCTAATTGCAACAGTAATATTAGCTCTAATCAGTATAGAAATATTATTACTTGCTTATAATATTGGAATAATCGCACAAATATATATTGCCATAATAATCATTTTAGTAGTAAGTATTTCAATTTTTGCTGAATATAAAAATAAGCAACATTTTTATAATCAACTAAAAACAAACATGGACGAATTAAATGAGAAATACTTAATTTCAGAAATTATAAAAACTCCCAACTTTATTGAAGGAAAAATTTTAAAAGAAACAATACAAGATACAGGGAAATCAATGCTAGAAAATGTGAACCATTATAAAAATATTCAAGAAGAATACAAAGAATATATTGAATTATGGATTCATGAAGTGAAAATTCCAATAGCTGCAAGTAAAATGATTATTGAAAATAATAAAAATAGTGTAACAAAAAGCATTGATGAAGAATTAGACAAAGTCGAAAACTACATAGAACAAGCACTATTTTATGCAAGAAGTAATGCAGTAGAAAAAGATTATATTATAAATAAAACTAATTTAAAAGAAATAGTTAATAGTTCAATATTAAAAAACAAAAGCACATTACTTAATGAAAAAGTAGCAATAGAATTAAAAGATATAGAGCAAGAAGTATATACAGATAGTAAATGGGCTACATTTATAATAAATCAAATTATACAAAACGCTATCAAATATTCTAAAAAAGAAAATAAGAAAATAGAGATATATTCTAAAACAAAAAATGATAAAGTAATTCTATATATAAAAGACAATGGAATTGGTATAAAAAAGGGAGAAATAACTAGAGTTTTTGAAAGAGGATTTACTGGAGATAATGGAAGAATTATCGGACAAAAATCAACTGGTATAGGTTTGTATTTATGCAAAAAACTATGTGATAAATTAGGTCTTGGTATAGAACTAAATTCAGAAAAGAATATAGGAACAGAGGTTAGAATTATTTTCCCTAAAAATAGCTATACAAATTTTTAATACTTATAAGTTCCAAAAAAATACATATCGCAATTGATTTTTTGGAACTTATAAGGTATTTTGCATATAAATTTTAGAAAAAACTGGAAATTTACATAAAAGTATGATATAATACTTTCGAATTCAAAGAAAAGGAATCAAAAGTATGAATAATATAAATAAGGAAATAGAAGAAAAACTAATAAAATACATATTACAAAAAAAGACAAAAACCATGAATCTAAGTGAAGTATATAAAAAACTAAAATTACCATATACACCGCAAAGCGACAAAATCATAAATAACATCCTAACAAATTTAGAAGAAAAGGGATACATACAACCACTAAAAACAACAAATAAAGACTTTCAGGGCAGTTTTGAAAAATACAAAATTTTAAAATTAAAAGAAGAAAATGAAGAAAAAATAAAAGAAGAAATTTTAAAATTAGATAAAAAAATAAAAATAGACTATTTTTTAAAACATCCAAAAGAATATATAAAACATAAAAAGATAATAATACCAATTAATGAATTCATAAAACAAACAAATGGAAGAAAAATTGAAACAATAACAGTAAATGAAAGGTCTTATCAAATATATAAAAATGAGAAATGTTTAAAAGAAAATGAAGAAATACTAAAAAAATTAGGACTAACCTACAAAGACTTATATGCATATGATACATATGAACCATTTTTTTATTATATTAATACAGAGTATAAAATTAGAAAATTAAAAAATAAAACAATATTAATAATAGAGAATAAAGATACATTTTGGACAATAGTTAAAGCTATTCAAAAGTTGAAAATAGAAAACATATATATGATAATTTATGGAGAAGGAAAAAAGATATTAAAAAGCTTTTCATTTATAGAAGAATTTAAAATAGATTCAAAAGATAATATCTATTACTTTGGAGATATTGATTTTGAAGGAATAAATATCTATGTATCCTTAAAAGAAAAATATAACAAATATAACATTTCTGCATACACCAAAGGGTATGAAACGATTTTAGATATTGAAAAAACTCCAGAAAAAGTTAGAAAAAACCAAAATATAAATCAAGATAAAATAGAAAAATTTATAAACGAATTTGATAAAAAATATAAGGATAAACTAATTGAAATATTTAATAATAAAAAATATATACCACAAGAAGTATTTAATTATGAAGTAGCATTGAAGAGTATGAAATAATAGAAGAGGTGGAGTTTTGGAAGTAAAAATGGATAATCAAGATATTTTTACAGAGGAAGAATTAAAAGAGCAAATGTATAGTGAAATTGTAAAAGATGTTATAAATGAAATAGATGATAGAGAAGAAAACATAAAAATATATTATCCATATTTTATTATAACAAAAAAATTGAAAGCAGAATCTGAAAACTTCGGTTTTGATTTGACAGGAGTTTTTATTGGTTTGCTTTCTTTTTTACTTTATGTTGGAAAACTAAGTGGAAAAAAGATAGAATACAAGGAAATATATGATTATATAGATTATTTTATAGAAAAAGTTTATAACAAAAAATTAAAAGAAGATAGTTTAAAGAAATTAGTAAATTTAATATTAGATATAGCACAAAATAATGGTAATAATTTTGTGTTCACATATTATAGTCTAAAAGAAAAAGAAGAGAAAGAAAAATATATTAAGTACATAGAAATAAGATTAGGAGAAAACAATAAATTAAATTACTACATAACAGCTCAAGGAATAGACTTTTATTTAAAAACAAAAGAATTTCCTGATTCACTTCAAGTTACGATGAATTTAATTTTATTTAGAAAACAAATAGAAAAAGGTTCATTTAATTATGCATATGACACTGTAAGAAGATTAAATATTGAAGTAAAAAGAAAAATAGAACAAAAGGATTTAATATTAGAAGGATTAATGTATGGAGGAAAAGAAGGAATCAAAGAATATTCTAGATACCATGAAGGAGTAATTGGGCAATTTGAAGAAGAAGAGGAACTTTTTGGAGAAGTATCTACGCTTGTAAAAAATATATATATGGATTATATAGCAAAAGAAGGAACGAAAAACTTAACTGAAAAAGAAAACAAAACATTAACAATCATAAGGAACATTGAAAAAGAATTAAATAAAGCTGTTTCTTCTCACACTAAACTTTTGCAAGAAGCAATAGATATGACGAAAAAACATGATGAAATTATTGACATGAGAGCTAAAAGTGCATTTTCAGAGAAATTTAAATTTGAACAAGAATTTGAAAAAGTAATTAGCAAAACTAATAATCCTGAAAAACTAATATACTTTATATTACCATTTTTGCAACCAAAGAAAATAAAAACATTTAACCCAATGAAATCATTAGAAAATCAAAAATTAAGTAAAACAGAAAAAGAAGAAATAGTAAAAGAAAAAATAGAAGTAAAAGAAATAGAAACAATTGATAAAATAACTACAAAAAGAGTAATTAGTAATTTTAAATTTTACTTTCAAAACTTATTGATATTATTAAAATCAAAAAATGAGATTACATTAAAACGATTTGCAGATTTTATTACTAAAAACTATGGAGAAAAAAGTTTGTATAATGGAGATTTTATAGCATTTGTGATTTATTTGAACAGAAAAAAATATCTAAAAGAAAGTGAAGATGAAATTTTTGAAGAATTTCATTTTCCTACAATAACAATCATCCCAAAAGAAGAAGATATAGATTTAGGAAATGGATTAAAGATAACAGATATGTTATTTAAGAAGGGAATGTGATAAATATGGAAATGGATGAAAATTTAGATGTAGCACTAGAGATAATAAATACTTTGATTCAAAATAAAGAAATATCAAAAGAAAAAAATCTATCATTATATCAAAAATATGTAAATTCATCTGAGATTGGAAATTTAACTGACAAAATAGCTGAAAAAATGGGATTTGATATATACAGAATGGACAACACATTAAATCTATGTGTAATGTTAGATAATAAGATATTTGGATATACAAATGAAGAATTAAAAAAGAAAATAAAGATGATAAATAAAAATGAAGATATTTATTTAATGTATTTCATAATTTTAACAATACTAACATGCTTTTATAGAGAATCTGGATTAAATTCGCCAAGAAGCTATTTGAATTTAAGTGAATTATTAGAAACAATAGAAATAAAATTTCAAAGTTTAGTAAAAGAAGATATTGAAAAAACAAGTAAAGAAAATGAGTACAATTTTGTTGATATAAAAAATGTATGGGAAAGGCTACAAGATGCAAGAGAAGATATTGTGTTAGGAGGAAAAAATGATAAAATCTCTTTTGTAAAACTGGTACTTCATTTTCTAGAAGAAGAAAAATTAATAAATTTTAATGAAGAAAGACAGATTATTTCAATTACAACAAGATTTAAAGCAATTGTATACTTCTATTTTGAAAATAGCAAAGAAAACAAAAATAAACTATTAGAATATGTATATAATTTAGGAGGTGACGAAAATGCCACACATCAATAGACTAAGGTTAGTAAATGTAAACTTTAATGATGCAAAAGGAATATATGACAATTTTATGATGAGATTAGATGGAAAATCAACAACATATGATTTAATGAATACAGGTGGAAAATCATTACTTTTATTAATGCTTTTACAGACAGTAATACCAAATACATATTTAAAAAAAGAAAAACCAGTAAAAAATATATTTGCAGGAGGAAATCCAAGAAGAACTTCACACTGTTTAGTTGAATGGATTTTAGATGAAGGCTATCAATATAAATATATGCTAACTGGATTTTGTGCAAGAAAAAAGCAAGACATAGGAGATGAAGAAAACAATTCAGAAGACAAATTAGAAATAGATTATTATAATTATTGTTATTTTTATAATGATGAAAACAGATATGATATAAAATATATGCCACTTGTAGAAAAAGAAAATGGTGAAAACACATATATGTCATATGACAAATTAAGACAACTATTTGCAAATATGAGAAAAGAAGATTTACCAATAAAAGTATTTGATAGTAAAAAAGAATATATGAAATACATCAGCTATTATGGTCTAATACCAGCAGAATGGAAACTAATTTCAGAGATAAATGTTTCTGAAAATTACATAGAAAAATATTTTAAAGAAAATAAAACTTCAAGAAAATTAATTGAAAATTTCTTAATTAAGATTATAGATGATGTCAATATGCAAAATAACGAAGAAGAAAAACAAGAAAATCAATTAGCAGATACATTAATTGAATTAAAAGATAATTTAACTGAATTTAGGAAGAAAAGTGACAATAAAAATGAATTTATACAAGTAAGAGAGATGTACAATAATTTAAACGAAAAAAATGAAATGTTAAGAGAAGAATTTTCAAAAATTGATAAAATAGATAGAAAGGCTTATGAAGCACTTGTATTTAACAAAGAAAAGGAAGATAAATTAAAAAGTAAAATTCAAAATGAAAGGGATAAAATAGAAGAATTAAAAAAAGAGAATATATTAATAGAAAGGACACTTGGTAAACTAGAAATAGATAAATTATATTATAAACAAGATGAACTAAATAAAAAAATTCATGATTTAGATTCAGAAAAAACTAAAGTAGAAGAAAAATACAAAGGAGAAAAAAGAAGAAGAGAGCTTGCAAAAGCACAAAATGAATATGTAGAATATTCTAAAAACAAAGAAGATATAGAACAAATAAAATTAAAAATAGATAATCTTAATCTAAATGAAGATGAAGTAAAACAAAAATATGAATTATATGGTTATAATTATAAATTAGCACTAAAAGAAAAATTAGAGCAAATAAGCAAAGAATATAAAGAAAAACAAGAAACAAAAGAACAAAAAGAAGAAGCAAAAATAATTGCTAAAAGACAAGAAAATCAAGCAAGAGATACTTTAAGTCTTTTTAGTAGTAAAATTGAAACTATAGACAATGAAATGTCAAATAAACAAGATAACATTGACATTATAACTAATGAAATTACAGAAGAAGGGGACTTAAGACTATTATTAAATGTTGAGGATAGCATAGAAAAAAGTAAGGAATATTTAAACAAAATAAAAGAAGAAATCGAACAAAACAAAGAAAAGATAGAAAAAATACAAAAAGAAGAAGTTGACAAAAAAGTAGAATTAGAAAAAGTTAAATCAAGTAATAGTTTATGGGAGGAAAGACTAAAATTAGCAAAAGGGAAAGTTCAAGAATATGAAGAAGAGAAAAATAGTTTAGAAAAATTAGTAAAAACCTTTCAAGTAGAAAACATACAAAAACTAGAAGATAAGTTAAGAAATGAATTACAAGCAGAAGAAAAGAATAGAAGTATAAAACAAATAGAAAAACAAATGAAGACAAAAAAATTAGAATTAATTGAAAAATACAATATGGTTATTCCAAATGAAGATATTTTTGCTTTAAAACAAAAGTTAGAAGATAAATGTAATTACATTGTAACTGGTATAGAAGAATTAAAAAAGATAGAAGAAAATAAAAGAAAAGAAGTTCTAGATAAAAACCCATTATTAATATATTCTATATTTATTGATGATGAAACTTTTAGAAAAATAAAAAATAAAGGTTTAGACATAGAATTAGAAAATTTAGTACCAATTATAAGTATTGAAATGCTAAGAAAAGAATGGACATATGAAGAAAAAGACATAATTTTCCCAATACAAAAAAGTATTTATCAAAATATGGAAACAGAAAAAATTGAGCAATATAAAGAAACTCTAAATAAAGACATATCTTTATTAGAAGAAAAAATTAAAAAGCATAATGAAAAGGAAGAAAATTTAAGAAAATATTTAGGCGAAATAAAAAGTTTTAATAAAACATATACTGAAGAATTTGTAGAATCTATATATAAGAATAAAACTGACATAGAAAAACATATAAAAGAAAACGAAAATAAAATAAAAGAAATTAATAACTCAATACAAGATGGAAAAGAAAAGCTAGAAAAACTTGAAAAATTATTAGAAAAGCAAAATGACAAATATGAGTTATTATCACAAAAAATAAAAAAATTAGAAGAATTAGATAAACTACAAAATGAAGTTAAACAATTAAAATCTAAAAAAGAACTTGCTAAAAAAGATTATGAAGCACAAAAAGAGAATTTGCAAGAAAAAGAAGAAGCGGTAACAACATTAGAAAATGCTTTAGAAGAAATAAAAAACAAAATAAGAGAACTTGGAATGTTAAAAGAAAATTTCGAGAAAACTTATACTAATTTACCAGAATTTAAACAAACAGATGTGAGCAATGAAGATTTTGAGATATTAAAAAATCATTTTGAAGCATATGACAGCCAAATGAAAAACTCAAATCAAGAACTAAATGGACTTCAAGAAATGATTAAAATAAGAACAGAAATGATGGAAAAATGCCAAAAAGCCATCAAAGAAAATAATTGCACAATAGATTATTTTTCATCTAAAAATGAAAGTTTTTCAAAAGTGCCTGACACTATTTTAGAAGAATTAAATAGCAAGATAGATGCCCTTGAAAAAGAGTTCAATAGAGTTAACGATTTTTTAACAGAAAAAGAAAGAGAAAAACAACAATTATTAGGTCAGATTACAATTTTAGTAGAAAAATTGCAAAAAGAAAAAAACGAAACATATTTGGAAGAAACTAGAATTACAGAACTTAATATTATAGATAAAAAAAAGGAAGAAAATAATATAAAATTTAGGTTAAATAAAAAGCAAATAAAAGAATTAAGTTCAAAAATTGAAAATGTGGAAGAAGAAGTAAATAGGCTAGATAAAGAATTTATGATGTTAGATAGTTTTGTTAAAGAAAATGAAATAGAAGGATTCAATGTAGACACAGAAAATCTATTGGAAAATGAGGTATTTACATATAAACGAATCTTGGAGGAAAGAAAAAAGATTAATAAAGTTGTAAATAAATTAACTACAGATTTCTCAGAATATATAAATTACATTAAAGAACAAGTAGCTGAATTTTATATAAAACAGGATGTATTAGAAAAAATTGAAAATCTAAAAATTCCAACTAAGCTATCTGAAACCAAGATTATTGGTAATGGTATTACTACAATTATTGAAACATTAGAAGAAAAAATTAGGCATATAGAAGAAGCATTAAAACTTCTTGAAAGTTATCAAGAGAACTTCATCACTAAATGTTTTGAAAAAGCAGAAACTATAGTAAGAGATTTAGAAAAATTGCCAGGTTTATCTAGAATAAAAATAAATGGAAAAGATACAAATATTATTAAACTAGATTTATTTGAATACGAAAAAGAAGAAAAATTGAATAAAATGAAAGAATATATTTATGACCTAGTAAAAGAAATGGAAGAAAATCCTGATAAAATGAATAAAGAACAATTAAATGAAAGTTTATCTTCAAAAGCATTGGTATCACAAATTGTAAATATGGACAAGGCAAGTGTGAAATTATATAAAATTGAAGATATACCAGAAAACTCAACATACAAAAAGTGGGAAGATGACTTAGGTTCAGATGGACAAGTTAATGCCATTTACTTTATGTTTGCCGTATGTATAATTTCATATATTAGTATGCTAACAAGAAAAGAAAATTCAAACAAATCTAAAAAAGTAATTATTGCAGATAATCCATTTGGAGCAACAAGCGCGGTTTTCTTATGGAATGTTATGTTTTCAATTTTAAAAGAGAATAATGTTCAACTAATTGCACCTGGACATAATATTAATAAAGAAATTGTATCTAAATTTGAAGTTAATTATGTATTAAAGCATGAATATTATAATGGAAATAAAAAGTCAGTAGTGGTGGACAAAGAACTTAGGACAGAAGATGATATTGATAACATGAATTTTGAAATTTTGCAAGGAGACCAGCAGAGTATATTCTAGAAATAATATCTATTATATATAAATAGGAAGTGATATTAAATGATTTATACAGCACACTATAAATCACCAATAGGAGACCTATTACTAGCAAGCAAAGAGGGCAAACTAATAGGATTATGGATTGAAGGGCAAAAATACTATAAGTCTAATTTTTTAGAAGAAATGAAAGAAAACGAAAATGATAAAACACTAGTTAAAGCAAAGAAATGGTTAGACAGATATTTTAACAATGAAAAACCAAGTATACAAGAATTAGAATTAAATCCAATGGGAAGCGAGTTCAGAAAAACAGTTTGGAAAATATTATGCGAGATACCTTATGGCAAAGTAACTACATACAAAGAAATTGCTGAAGAAATTGCAAAACAAAAAGGAATCACTAAAATGTCAGCACAAGCAGTTGGAGGAGCTATTGGACACAATCCAATTTCGATAATAATTCCATGTCATAGAGTTGTAGGAACAAATGGAGATTTGACTGGATATGCAGGCGGAATAGATAAAAAGAAATATTTATTAGAACATGAAAAAAACAGTGATATGTAAAAATATCAAAAAAGTATTGACTTGGAGTAAACTCTAAATGATATATAATTATATATAAAATCATATTTTTTAAAATATGAAAAGAAAGGAATGATGGAAAATGGAGAAATCAAAAGTTTTCTTTACAAAGGAGATTACTTCAGAAAATCTAATTAAAATATATGAAGCATTAGGACAAGAATTAAAAGGAAAAGTTGCAGTAAAATTATCAACAGGAGAAGCGGGAGGACATTATTTCTTAAATCCAAATTTAATAAAAGACCTAATTCATAAAGTAAATGGAACAATTGTAGAATGTAATACTGCATATAGTGGAAAAAGAAATACAACAAAAGACCATTGGGAAACAATAAAAGACCATGGATTTTTAGATATTGCAGAAGTAGATATTATGGACGAAGAAGGAGACATGCCAATACCAGTAGAAAACGGAGTACATTTAAAAGAAAATTATGTCGGAGAGCATCTTAAAAACTATGATTCAATGTTAGTATTATCACATTTTAAAGGTCATGCAATGGGAGGTTTTGGAGGAGCTCTTAAAAATATATCAATAGGAATAGGCTCTTCAAATGGAAAAGCATGGATTCACACTGCAGGAAAAACAAAAAATCCAGCAGAATTATGGGATAACTTACCTGAACAAGATGATTTCTTAGAGTCAATGGCAGATGCGTGTAAAGGTGTAATAGATTACATGGGAAAAGAAAATATGGTATATATAAATGTCGCAAACAATTTATCTGTTGATTGTGACTGCGATTCAAATCCACATGCACCAGAAATGGCAGATTTAGGAATATTTGCCTCATTAGACCCAGTAGCATTAGACCAAGCTTGTTATGATGCAGTTGTAAATGCGAAAGATGAAGGAAAGAAAGCCTTAATCGAAAGAATGGACTCAAGACATGGAATTCATACAGTAGAAGCAGCAAACAAGTTAGGACTTGGAAGTAGAGAATATGAAATAGTAAATATCTAATAAGGAGGAAAACATGAAAGTTCTATATTTTGACTGTTCAAGTGGAATTAGCGGAAATATGACACTAGGAGCTTTACTAGAAATCGTTGGAGATGACAATTATTTATTAGATGAAATTAAAAAATTAAATATTGATGAATATAAAATAGAAATATCAAAAAAAGTAAAAAATGGAATTACAGGAACTCATGTTGATGTTATTTTAGAACACCAACATGAGGAACATCATCATGGACATGAGCATCATCACCATGAACACAGAAATTTAAATGATGTATATTCTGTTATTGACAACAGTTCAATAGATGAAAAAAGTAAAGAACTAGCAAAAAGAATTTTCTTAAGAGTAGCAAAAGCAGAATCAAAAGTTCACAATAAACCATTAGAAGAAGTACATTTTCATGAAGTAGGAGCAATAGATTCAATTATTGATATAATAGGTACAGCTATTCTTATAAATAAAATAAATCCAGATAAAATCATATCAAGTATAGTTAATGATGGGCATGGATTTATAGAATGTGCACATGGTACAATGTCTGTTCCAGTACCAGCTACAAGTGAAATATTTGCAAATTCGAATATTAAATTCAGGCAAATAGATATAGACACAGAATTAGTTACACCAACTGGAGCAGCAATTATAGCAGAACTTGCAGAAGAATTTACAACTTTACCTGCAATGACAACAGAAAAAATAGGTTGGGGAGCAGGTTCAAAAGACTTGGAAATACCAAATGTTCTAAAAGTATATTATGGAGATAAAGATGTTCAAGAACAAAATGAAAAAATTGCTGTCATGGAAACAAATATAGATGATTGTAGTGGAGAAATATTAGGATACACTCAAGAAAAATTATTTCAAAATGGTGCTTTAGATGTGTTTTATACACCAATATTTATGAAGAAAAATAGACCAGCATACAAATTGACAGTTATTTGTAAGAAAGAAGATATTTTAAAATTGCAAAATATAATATTTAAAGAGACAACTACAATAGGAATAAGGTATCACTTTGAATTTCGTACAGAACTAGAAAGAGAATTAATAGAGATAGATACCAAGTATGGTAAATTAAAGGCAAAAAAAGTAGTCAACAATGGAGAAGCGTTTATTTATCCTGAATATGAGAGTATGAGAGATTTAGCAGAGAAAAATAATATTCCATTAAAAGAGTTATATAAACTTGATGAATTAGAAGGAAAATAATAAAAATAACATTGTATTGTAGGAGTGTGTTAATTTATGAGTTTAACAATAAATATTTATTATATTGGAGAGAATGGAGCAGCAAAAAGGTTTGCAGAGGAGATGGTAGAAAAAGGAGTTGTAGATAGAGTTAGAGCTGAAGAAGGAAATAAGAAATATGAGTATTTCTTTCCAATGGATGATAAGGAGACAGTTTTATTAATAGATAGATGGGAAAGCCAGGAAGCATTAGATGCACATCATAAATCTCCAATGATGAAAGAAATAGCAGATTTGAGAGATAAATATCATCTTCACATGAAAGTAGAACAATTTGTAGAAAGAAAAGAATAAAACTTTACTGGCAAAATAGTTAATGGTTCAATTTTAAGTTAAATAACTTTAAAAATTGAACTATTTTTAGTTTTAATACATATAATACAATAAAGTTTTATAAAAATAATACAAAATGTATAAAAAATAATTGACTTATATTAAAAAATGATATAAAATTGAATAGAAAAGTTTAAAAGTGATACAATATTACAGGAGGTTGATAATGATGTTCACTTATGTAAAAGCTAAAAACTTTAAATCTTTAAAAGATATTGAGTTCAATTTGAATAAAACAAAAACTAAAACAAACCAATTTATATCTATATATGGTGAAAATGGAAGCGGAAAAACTAATATCGTAGAACTATTTAAATTTCTACAACAATCAGCAATGGCAAGGGCAATAGATATTGCTATGAATAAACTACCAAAAGAGTTTTTTGAAATGCAGGAAGAAATGGAAGATAAAATGCCTACAGAAATAAGACAAATCTTTCAATTATCCTTGGATTTAAAAGAATACAGAATGTTAGATGAAAAAGGAGAGACTGAAATCGAATATGGTTTTAAAATTAATAATAAAGAGGGTTTTTACTATATCAAATTTAATGATGAAATTATAGAAGAAAAACTATACTATATGGCAGGAAAACAAAGAGCATATCTATTTGAATTAAAAAAAGAAGATGGAAAAATTATAAAAACATTAAATAAAAATATATTTATGAATAATAAATATAATGGAGAACTAATAGATGAAATAGATAAGTATTGGGGAAAATATTCTTTTCTATCATTACTTTCATTTGAAATGGTAGAAAAAAATAAAGAGTATATAGATACTAACATATCTAAAAATATTATCGAAATAATAGATAAAATTTGGAAAATGGCAGTACATGTTGATAAAGGAATATCAAAAATAATGCCTAATATCTTTAAAAAAGTTCAAAAGCTAGATAATATACAAAAAGGTTATATAGAAAAAAATAAGTTTAATGAATTAAATAAGTATGAAAATATTTTGAATATATTTTTTACCCAAGCCTATGCAGATATAAAAGAAGTTAAGTATAACATAACAGAAAAAGAAAATAAAATTTATTATGAATTATATTTTAATAAAATGATAGGGGGAGAGATAAAAGCAATTCCTTCTAAAATGGAATCTGAAGGAACAAGAAGAATATTAAACCAATTTGATACATTAATAGGTTCACTATTAGGAGAAACAGTAATCATAGATGAAATAGATAATGGAATACATGATGTATTAATGAAAAATATTATAATGTCAATAAAAGATGAAATTACAGGACAATTAATCATAACAACGCATAATACCCTACTACTAGAGATATTGCCAAAAGAATATATTTATATATTATCTACAGACTATAATGGAAATAAAACCATAAATTCTATAAAAGATTATGAAATTAAAATACAAAAAAATAATAATGCTCGTGATTTGTATTTTAAAGAGGTTTTTGGAGGAATTCCAACAACTGATTATATTGACTTTGAGGAAATAAAATATGCTCTTGAAGATTCAAAAAACGAAACAGGGGAAAATGCCAATGACGATGAAACCTAAATTTTGCAAAGGGATAGTAATAGCACATGGAAAAAGTGAACTACTTTTAGCAGAGCATATAAAAAGTAATTTACATTTACCTATAGAAATATATGCGCAAAGTAATGGAAAAACGAGCATACAAATAGATAGTTTAATGACAGTATTGGGAAATAATATATTTAAGAATAAAAAGGTATTTGGTCAAAAATATATAGTAGAAGAAGAAAAAGGAGTACTAAAAAATTTTTCATTAATGCCAATAATGGATTTGGATGATGCCAGTGAAGATAGAAAACAAAAATATATATCAAAGGAAATGTTTAAAAAGCACTGGCTCAATTCCTACATAATTCCAATATGGAATAATAGTAATTTAGATGAAGTATTACTAGATTTGAAACTAATAAACAAATTACCAAACAATAAAGAGAAAGGCAGAGTATATAGAGGATTATTCCCAACAAACAAAGGAGAATCTGACAAGCAACAAGTAGAAAATTTAATGAAAATGTTTGAGAAAAGCAATAAGACTAATATGGAAGTTTTTATAAAGAAATGTCTTGATAGTTTATAAATTAGAAAGCATCGTATATTTTTTATATATGTCGCACCTTTGTCGTATGTTTGTCGCACAAGTAGAGATAAAATAATAATATAGCTTTTGATGAAAATAAAATATAATTTGTAATACAGAATAGCAAAGTTGTATTTTAAATCTAAATATGGTAAAATATCTTCAAATCAGATAGTCACTATTAACAATAATTATTGTGATGGAGGTAAGTGTTATATGTCAATGGCGGATAAAATGAAACAAAAAGCAATTCCAGCAACTTCGGTAAAACGTTCTAAAAAAATTTTGAAATCCGTTAAACGTGCAGATGTAATCGAACTAAATCAAACTATGCAACCTATTATTGAACAAAATCGAAGAGAACTAAGAGAAAGTTGGGAAACTGAACATGATAAAATTGTAGGGTGCTAATTCTACAATTTGGAGTTTGGGTAGTTAGATTACTTATCAAGGAGAAAATTTATTAGTTGATACTTTCTCCTTGATAAATTACAAGTTATCAAAGAAATCTAATAAAAATTTAGGTTTCTTTTTAATTACTACAAAATAAAAGTTTATAATAAATGATATAATTTATAAAGAAATTAAACTAATTGTCGGAAAAAAATTGACGAAAAATTGACTTTATCCTACAATTTATAAAAAATACTACACAAAATAAAAAAAGTATGATAAAATATTTTAGAATTAACAAATTAATAAATTTGCTAAAAACAATATA
>CALXCG010000032.1 GCA_944386745.1 uncultured Clostridia bacterium
TATCAAATTTACGATGTTTTTTCCTTATATTTCTATGTTTTTTATTGCGAAAAATTTTTACTCTTTTTTACTGAAGTGTATTATGTTATATTTGTATACTTATGCCTACAAATATAACATATTATTTTGCAAACTAGCATAGTTATACAAATACCAGTCAATACTCCAACTGTATCAAGCATGACATCAGTAATTAATGGTCCTCTTCCTGGAACAAATGCTTGATGTATTTCGTCTGTTGATGCATATATTACTCCTATTATTAAACTTACTGCAATTCTATCTAATTCTTTTAGTTTATATGTAATCATTAAACTCATTAATATTATTCCTAGCAATGTATATATAGAATAATGTGCTATCTTTCTAACTACCTTTTCTATTCTATCTACAATATCTTTTTTTTCCTCTTCTGGCATGTTTTTTATGTTCGGAATAAATTCCACAACAAAATTTGCGACTTTATGGCTTAACCCTCCAGAAATTTCAGAGTTTTGATTTGAAAAGCCAAATATAGTCACAAATATTGCCATTAGAGCCATTATTAATGTTCCTCTAATTATGTTTAACCTCATTTTTAATTAATCTCCTTTATCAAGGTTACATTAATTAGTGTATCCTGTCTTTTGAATAATGCTGTTACTTACATTTTTTACATTTTCTGATGGTTCGTAGTCTGCTTCTCCAAATAATTCTTGATGTAATTGTTTTACATTACTTTCTAGAGTAATTGGCACTCCATACCATCTATCTAATGTAATTCCTCTTGTTTCATAAGGCCATCCAATACTTTCAGTAATATTGAAGCTTGCTATACTTGGGAACAAACTAAATATATCACTTGCTGTTATATTTGTATATACTTTAGGCAATAGTTCGTCAACTAAACCATTTAATTGGCTTATATTCATCGTTTTTACCTTATTTGCTACTGCTGTTAGTACATCTCTCATTCTTTCAGTTCTTTTATAGTCTCCGCCTGTTGCATGACGAATTCTTGCATAGGCTAAAGCTTGTTCTCCTGTTAAATTATATGTTCCTGCACTTGATATTCCAGATATATGTGATACTTCTTCTGATGTTATTGGCATTTGTATACCACCAATATAATCAATAATCTCTTTAACAGCATCAAAGTTTACTGTAATAAATTCTTTTATATTTAAATCTAAGTTAGAATTTAATGTTTTTATCGCAAGTGGAGCTTCTCCGTATGAATATGCATGGGTAATCTTGTCCAATCCGTATCCTTCGATTTGTACATATGTATCTCTATATACAGATGTTAGCTTTACTTCTTTTGTGTTGTTGTTTATTGTTGCGATTATAATACAGTCACTTCTATTCCCTTTGCTATATGTATCTTCTCTACTATCTATTCCAAATATCGCTATATTTCTATATTCTTCTAGATTTTGTTCAACTTCTGTTGAGACTGCTAAATCTGATTCATCTATGTCTACTGTTTGCATTTTGCTTAACTTACTATTTATAAACCAAAATATAGAACCTACTAATATTGCTAATATTATTAACAATACTAATACAATAATTCCAAATACTTTTAGTCCTTTTCTTTTCTTTTTTTCTCCATTTTTTTCTCTTCTACTCATATGTGCTTTTCCTCCCTTTTTTCTCTTGTTTTAAATTATACTATATTTATTTTTTATTATCAAGTATATTTTTCATAAAATAGAACCAAAAAAATGAACCGCAAAATTTTAATTATATTTTTGCATACATGATAAAAGCACTGTTTTCACAGTGCTCTTTTAACTTCTAACTTTAAAGTTATTTCAAAATTTGCTCCTTTGTTAATCCTGTCATTCGCATTATAAAATCGATGTCAACTTTTTCTTTAAGCATATTTTTTGCAATTTCTATTGCAAATTCTCTTCTTCCCTCTCTTCTACCTTTTCGTATTAAAGCCTTATTTTCATTTTCAATCATTTCTAATATCATATCATTTTCTCCTTTCTCGTTTCGTGTTTTTTTAGCTATTTCATTTATCAATTTATCAGTATAATCTTTGCCTAACTTTTTATTGTAAATAAACTTAATTATACTTTTTAATAATTTAATATTTTTCTCATTTGTTTCTTTTTTTATTACTTTTTTCAAATTAATATACAATTCTTCTGTTGTTTTCATTCTTTCTAATAGCATTAATTTTGAAATAAAGAATTTATCTTCAAGTAATTCTTCATCAGTATAAGTATTATTGTCTATTATGTAATAATTTCCTAACCTAAAACTCTCTAATCTACTTAATTTTTTTCTACAATCTTGTATATATCCTGATACATTCCACTTTTTTCTTCCTGTATAAATTACTATTGGTATTATTATTGGCATTTCTTCATCTTTTTTAAATATTACATTATAATTTTCTGCCGTTTTCATTATCTCAATTTCATAATCTAATATTCTTTTTGGCATCTTATAATCTATTTTGCTTTGATGTTCAATTAATAAAAATATCTTTTTATCTTTTATTTTATATACAACATCTGATTCTTGATTTTTAAATTTTTCACTTATAAAACTACTACTATATTTTTCTAAGTTTTCTCCGTTTTAATTCATATTCTATATCAAGTCTTTCTTTTAAAAATTTTGCTACTTCTTCTTCATTATCTAATCCTAATCTAAATATCTTGTCATGTGGATTATTTACTTCATATTTATATTCAGTTGATTGATCATTTAATTGCACAATTATTTCATTTTCTTTTTCTACTGTATATAATCCATTAGTTTTTAATATTTTTCTTGACTTACTTTTTTCTATAGCTTCTAATAATCTATATTGTAAATAATCATTATACGTAAATTGTTTCAGTACTTTTCACCTCCTATTTTAAGCCAACTTGTTTTATAAATCAACTTTTATTTTGTAGTAAATTTATTGTTTTTATTATTTTTCCTTCGTTTTTCTTCTCCTTTCTTACTTTTTCTTTATTTTTAATTTTTTTGAATTTTATCGAAAAAATCATTTGATTTAAAATATGAATTGAAACATCTATATTCTAACATATAATTTTGTAAATTACAATATTTTCCATTAAAAATTTTTACATTATCAAGTAGTAGAATCTCAAACTTGTCTTTGAGAAGTGCCTGCTTGATAATGTAAGAATTTGTATATTTAGTAATGTAGCCATTCAATAAATAAAATTTAATTAAAACTTATTTTATCTGCAATTTTCTTTACATCTAATTCTATTGTTTCTTCATCCCCAGTTTCCATATTCTTTAATTTAATTTCATTTGAATTAATTTCATCTTCACCAATAACAATCACATATGGAATTTGTAATTTATCTGCATATTTCATCTTTGCTTTTAATTTCTTTTGATTACTATATATTTCTGTATTAATTCCTAAATTTCTAAGTTCTGTTGCAAGTTTAATTGGCTTACTCAAATCTTCTAACATTGGTATTATTATTATATCTGAAATAGCTTTCTTTGTTGCTTTTATTAAGCCTAATTCATTTAATTTGTAAAATAATCTTGTTAATCCAATTGAAACACCAACTCCCGGAAGTTTTTTATTGGTATAATATTCTGCTAAGTTTTCATATCTTCCACCTGAACATACACTTCCAACTTCACGATAATTATTTAAAAATGTTTCATATACTGTTCCTGTGTAATAATCAAGACCTCTTGCAATTGTTAAGTCTATTTTATAATTTTCTTCAGGTACACCAAATAATTTAATATTCTCATAGACAAATTTTAATTCTTCTAATCCTTTTTCAAAAGTTTCATTATTAATTTTTAGTTCTTTTAATTTTTCTATTTTTTCTTTTGATGTTCCACTAATTTCTATAAATTCTATTATTTTGTCTATTGATTCTCTTGAGACATTTATTTTCTCTAATTCTTCAATTACAGCTTCTTTTCCTATTTTTTCTATTTTATCTATTATTCTTAATATTTCTACTGAATTTTCCTTTTGACCTATATTTTCAAATAATCCATTTAGAATTTTACGATTATTTATGCATATTGTGAAATCATCAAATCCTAATTCTTTAAATATTGTGTATATAACACTTGGAAGTTCTGCATCATTTATAACATCTAATTCTCCATCTCCAATTATATCAATATCACATTGATAAAATTCTCTATATCTTCCTTTTTGTGGTCTTTCTCCTCTATATACTTTTCCAATTTGATATCTTCTAAATGGAAAACTTAAATTCCCATAGTTTTTTGCAACATATTTTGAAAGAGGTACTGTTAAGTCAAATCTTAATGATAAATCTGTATCTCCTTTATTAAATCTATATATTTGTTTTTCTGTTTCTCCACCTGCTTTTGCAAGTAACACCTCTGATAATTCTAATATTGGTGTATCTAATGGCAAAAATCCAAATTTTTTATATGTACTTTCTATTTTCTCTTTTATTTGATTAAATAATATTTGTTCATTTGGTAATAATTCCATTGTTCCTGCTAAGGTTCTTGGCTCTACTTTTTCCATTTCTATCATCTTCTTTCTTATTAATATCTTTTAGGCTTTAATTCCAAATAAATCGGCTTTTCTTCCTTTATTTTAGTCATCATGCCATGTCCGGGATACACTATTGTTTCATCTGGTAAAACCATTAATTTATTCATAATAGAAGCTATTATTTCTTCTCTACTTGAAGTTGGTAAATCTGTTCTTCCCCAAGTACCTCTAAATAATGTATCACCAGAAAATAGACAATTTTCCTTTTCATAATATAAAGATGTTCCACCTATCGTATGTCCTGGTGTGTGTATCACTTTAAACTCTAAGTTTCCTAAATGTATCAAATCATTATCATCAACTCGTGAATCAGCTTCTAATTCTATTTCAGGAATATCTATGACTCCAGATAAATTAATATTTTTATCATTTAAACCTTCTGCATCATATCTGTGAATTAAAATTTTTCCTCCACATCTATTTTTTAAATCATTTACTCCTAAAATATGGTCCCCATGACAATGAGTTAAATAAATATATTTTAAATTTCCTTGTAATATATTTAATAGTTCTACTATTTTATCAACATCACCTGCTGGATCTATAACCATTGCTTCTTTTGATTCTTCATCTACTATTATATAGCAATTCGTTGGATCCCCTATCCAAGTTGTAATTTTCAATTCTTTTAAAATCATTTGTTTATTTTTTCCTCCTAACCTCATAAACACTATCAACTTTTCTTATTGCCTTTTGTGCTTTGTTTAATTCATCTAGGTTTTCAACTTCTAGTGTAATATCCATTATAGCTATTTTTTCTTTGGTTGTTTTAGTGTTTACACCCAATATTTTCGCTTTAGTTGTTCCTATTTGTTTTAATATATCAACTAATAAACCACTTCTGTCATTTGAATATATTTCTACTTCTACTTGATATGATGTTTCTGTATTTTCATTGTACCATTCTACATCAATCATTCTGTTTTCTTCTGATAATAAGTCCTTTACATTTACACAGTCTTTTCTATGTACTGATACTCCTCTACCCTTAGTTATATATCCTACTATTTCGTCTCCTGGTACTGGATTACAGCACTTTGATAGTTTTACTAAACAGTTGTCTATTCCTTTTACAATTACTCCTGAGCTTGATGGTTTTGGTCTTCTATGTCTTGCTTGTTTTAGTTCTTCTAATTTCTTTTCAATATCTTCTTCTTGATGTTCTTTTCTATATTCTTGTAACATTCTTGCAATTACTTTTACTGCTGAATTTGCTCCAAATCCGACTGCTGCATACATTTCATCTAAGTTCTTATATTTATATTTTTCAAGCATTGGTTCAATATATTCTGTTTTAAATAAGTCACTATGAGAAAATCCAATTCTTTTTACTTCTTTTTCTATTAAATCTTTTCCCTTTTCTATGTTTTCTGCTTTTTGTGCTTTTTTGAACCAGCTTTTAATTCTATTTCTAGCTGTTGAGCTTTTTACAAATTTAAGCCAATCTCTACTTGGCCCTTTTGAATTGTCTGATGTGATTATTTCTACTATATCTCCACTTTGAAGTGGTGTGATTATAGGCATCATTTTGCTATTTATTTTGCATCCTGTCATTCTATTTCCAATTTCAGCATGAATTGAATATGCAAAGTCTATTGGTGTTGCCCCTCTTGGTAACACCTTTATTGCTCCTTTTGGAGTAAATACATATACTTCATCTTCAAACAATTCTGTTTTTAATGTATTTAAGAATTCTTGTGGATCTTGCATTTCACTTTGCCACTCTAATGTTTCTCTAAGCCATGCAAGTTTGTCTTCTTGAACTTTTACTGATTGTTTCTTTCCAAAGTAACTTGCCTCTTTATATGCCCAATGGGCTGCAATTCCGTATTCTGCTACTCTATGCATATCCCATGTACGTATTTGTACTTCAAATGGTGTTCCTTTATCTCCTAATAGTGTTGTATGAATCGATTGATACATATTAGGTTTTGGAACTGCTATATAGTCTTTAAACCTTCCTGGCATTGGATTATACATTTCATGTACTACACCTAATGCAGCATAACAATCTTTAATAGAGTTTACTAATATTCTAAGGGCAAATAAGTCATATATTTGGTCTAATGTTTTATTGTCTCTTTTCATTTTTCTGTATATACTATATAAATGTTTTGCTCTTCCTGTTACTTCTGCATCAATTTTTTGTTTCTTTAATTCTGCTCTAATATCATCCATTATTTTTTCAATGAATTGTAGTCTTTCTTCTCTTTTCTTGTTTATTCCTTCTACCAGTTCATGATATTCTTCAGGCTCTAAATATTTAAATGATAAATCTTCTAGCTCCCATTTTAATGAATATAAACCTAATCTATTTGCAAGTGGTGCATATAGCTCCATTGTTTCTTTTGCATTTGCAATTTGCCTATCTCTTTTTAAATATTTTAATGTTCTCATATTATGAAGTCTATCTGCAAGTTTTATTAGTATTACTCTAATGTCTTTTCCCATTGCAAGGAACATTTTTCTATAATCTTCTGCTTGTTGCTCTTCAACAGATGCAAATTGTATATTATTAAGTTTTGTTACACCTGCAACCATATCAGCAATCTCATCACCAAATTCTTTTCTTAGTTGTTCATCTGTTACATCTGTGTCTTCTACTACATCATGTAATAGTGCTGCTGATATCGTACTTTCATCTAGTCCTATGTCTGCTAATATATATGCAACATTAAGAGGGTGAATTATATATGGTTCACCTGAACTTCTTTTTTGGTCTTTATGTTTTTCGTTTGCTAAGTTATATGCTTTCATTATTAGTTTTGTGTCTACTCTTCTTGAATGTTCTTTTCTTTTATTTATTACGTCTTGTATTGTTATTTCTTTGTTTTCCATTGATAATTCACATCCCTTTATAAATCTTTTACATTCACCCTAAAATTTTTATAATTCTAAGCAATAATTAATTTCAAAAAAATTGGTGGATATCCTTAAAAGGGGGACCAATTTTTTTTGAAACAATTATTGCTCACTAGTCTTATAAAGATTTCATCAAATCCTTCATATTTATCTGAATACTATCAGTACCATTAAAACTATTAATTTCCAAAGTACCTACAACATCTATTTTATCACCTATTCGATAATCTTGTGCAAGCTCACCCATATTAAATCCAATAGCATTTACAATTGTATTATTGTCCTTTAATGTTAGTTTTAGATGTTTTCCTTCTGATAAAGCTCTAATTGAATCTATTTTTAAATTTTTAAATGCAAATATAGGCATTTTATTACCTTCTCCAAAAGGTTCTAATTCTTTTAGGCTTTCTACCATTTCTTTGTTTACCTCTGATAAATTTATTTTTGCATCTATTTTTATAATTGGTACTATTTCATCAATTTTTTCTTCAATAGCGATATTTTCTAATTCCTGTTTAAGTTTTTCAAGATTTTCTCTTTTAACAGTAATTCCAATAGCCATACTATGTCCACCAAATTTTTCAATACAGTCCTCACATTTCATCAAAGCTTCATGTAAATCAAATCCTGGTATACTTCTTCCAGAGCCTTTTCCTAAATCGTCACCCTCAAAACTTAATAAAATACTAGGTTTAAAATACATTTCTGTAATTTTTGAAGATACTATTCCAATTACTCCATGATGCCAATTTTCACCACCTACAACTATTGTGTTGTTTTCATCTAAATGTTTTTCTTGAATTTGTTTTAATGCTTCTTCAAATATTGATTTTTCTGTTTCTTGTCTTACTCTGTTATGGTCATTTAGTTTTCTAGCTAATTCCATTACATGATTAACGTTTTTTGATAAAAATAATTCTAATGCTTCTTCTGCAACCCCCATTCTGCCACATGCATTAATTCGTGGTGCAACACCAAATGATATTGTATTTGAATCTATTTTGTTATATCCTGATGTTTTTAAAATCGCCTTTAATCCAATATTTTTAGTTTGTCTAACTAACATTAATCCAAGTTTTGTAATTACTCTATTTTCATCAACTAAAGGTACTATATCTGATATTGTACCAATACAAACTATATCTAAATATTTTAGATATTCTTCTTCAGCTAATCCTAACTTGATTGAAATTGCTTGAATAAGTTTAAAAACTACACCAACTCCAGCAAGTTCTCTAAATGGATAGTTACTATCTTTTCTTTTATTATCTATTACAGCAAAAGCCTTTGGTAATTCATTTCCTGGTTCATGATGGTCTGTTACAATTGTTTCTATTCCAAGTGAATTTGCATATTCAATTTCTTCTAATCCTGAAATTCCACAATCTACTGTTATCATTAACTGACATCCATTATTATGTATTTTTTCAATTGCTTCTTTATTTAATCCATACCCTTCATTTAATCTATTTGGTATGTATGTTTCAACTTCCAATCCTCTATCATTTAAATAGCTTTTTAATACCGTTATACTTGTAATTCCATCTACATCATAATCTCCATATATTGTTACTTTTTCTTGTTTTTCTATTGCTTTTATTATTCTCTCTACCGCTTTTTCCATATCATGTATTAGAAATGGATCATGAAAGTCTTTTCTTGTTGGACTTAAAAATTGTTTTATGTCTTTTTCATTTATTATATTTCTATTTGCTAATATTGTTGATAATAATTTGTTTAAGTCGTATTTTTGTGATATTTCTTGTATTTTGTTTTCATCTGTTTCATATATTTGCCATTTTTTGTTCATTATTAAGTTCATTCCTTCCCAAATGCTCAATATTGACGACGTCAAAATTGTAATTATTTTTCAACCTTATCTCCTAAAATTAAATTTTATAATATTTTATACTATTTTCTGTTTTTTTTAAAGGTTTTTTAAGGAATTTTTAAAAAAAAGGTAAAAACACGAAGTTTCTACCTTAAATATCTTCTTTTATTTTTTCTATCTCCTCTTTCGTCAATTTTGTTAATTCCATAATTAAATTTATATCCATATTTTTCTTTATCATTTCTTTAGCTATACTTTGTGTGCTTTGTTCAATCCCTTGAGCCAAACCTTTTTTAGTTGCATAATCTATTGCTGATATTTCATCTAATATGGCTTTTCTTCTAAATTCATAATTATTTCTTTCTTCTCTGCTCAAACTCATTGATGCTAATTTTTTATCTATTTTTTCTATTTCTTTGTTCTTCTTACCAATTCTTCTCATCTTTTCCTCTTCACCTCCAACAAATAGCCATAACCATTGCTCTAACTTAGTATCTATTTTTGGATTTTTCTTTTTAAATTTTTGCAATTCTATAATATGCATTTCTATATAATCTGTTGCATACTCTTCCTCTTTTTCATAACCCATATCTACATATTCTTCTTGACAATTCTTTTCAAATTTCATCCTTGCTATTGAATGATAACTGTTTCTTTTATAATAATTAAAGTTTAAAATATTAATTACTATTACTTTTTTACAATTTATATATGGTTCATTTTCGCCTATTTGTTGCGAATATACTCTTGACATATAATATGTACTTCTTTGTGCTATGTTATGCTGATTTTGCACCTGCATTTCAACATTTACAATTATTTGATTATCTAGTGTTACCTTTAAATCAAGCACACCATATTTACTATCATAAAAATCCTTTGGTAACTCAGGGTTATTTATTTCAATTTTTTCTATGTTTATCTTTAGTATACCTTCTAAAAAATCTTTTAATGCCTCTTTATTTTCCTCTTGTCCAAATATTCTTTTAAATACATAATCACTTGTTAATGGTAATTTTTTTATGTTTGTTTCTTGTTCATTTGACATATTTTATTTTCCTCCTTATGTTATCACAAATTTTTCATTTTTTCAATATTTTTGATGTAATTTTAAAATAAATTTTTACTTATTAGTAACTTAGCGAATAAATTTTGACTAAAACCTGATTTTTAGATTTATATAAATTACATTAATATTTTCTTGAAAATTTTGATTTAAACTTTTGAATATTAATATTTAGAATATAAATATTTTTAAATTTAATAATTGCAATTAGAAAATTTTAAATATGATATCATAACATTTTTAAAAAGTTTGTCGAAACTTGCTATTTATTTAATTTTTTTACATTAGAAAATGCAATTAATAGTTAGAAAAAGTTCCACTAAATATAAGTAGAACTTCTTACTATATCAATTTTTCATTATCCAATTCTACACACCAACAATAGAGAATCCATTATCTACATGTATTATTTCACCTGTTATAGCACTAGATAAATCACTAAATAAAAATGCTGTACTATCACCAACTTGGTTAATTGTAACATTTTTATGTAATGGTGCTCTTTCTTCAACTATATCTAAAATACTTCCAAAATCTTTAATTCCTTTAGCAGATAACGTCTTAATAGGTCCAGCTGATATTCCATTTATTCTATATCCATCTTTTCCTAAATCTCTAGATAAATATCTAATACTTGCTTCTAATGCTGCTTTTGCAACACCCATTACATTATATCCTTCTACTGCTTTTTCTGAACCAAAATATGTATATGCAACAATGCTTGCACCTTCATTTAACATTTCTTTTTCTCTTGCCATTCTAACAATTGCAACTAAAGAATATGCACTTACATCTTGAGCATGTGCATAACCATCTCTTGATGTTAATATAAAATCATTTCTTAAATCTTCTGTATTTGCATGTGCTATTGCATGTAAAATACCATCAATTTTACCATGATCTTTTTTTATTTCTTCCAAGCAGTTATCTATATCCTCATCTTTGCTTACATCATTACATACATATACACTTGTTTTTGACATATCTTTAACTAAATCTTTAACCTTTTCTACACTATCTGCTGAACATGTGCAAATAACTTCTGCGCCTTGTTCATGAGCAGATTGAACTGCTCCCCATGCTATACTCCATTTGTTTCTTACTCCCATAATTACTACTTTCTTACCTTCTAAAATCATTTTTAAAACCTCCTACATATTTCTAAATTTTTGATATCTTTGTTCAACCAATTTTTTCTTTGGTACTTTTTCTAATTCATCAATATTTTTAACCAAATATTTTTTCATTTCCTTAATAACCTTATCAAAATCATTTTGCACACCATCTTTAGGCTCTTTAATAATATCATCAATAATTCCAAATCTCTTTAAGTCATCTGCTGTTGCCTTCATATCCTCTGCTGCCTCTTTTGCCTTACTTGAATCTTTGTATAGAATACTTGCAAAACCTTCTGGTGACAAAATTGAATAAATAGAATTTTCAAGCATAACTACTTTATCTCCAACACCAATTGCCAAAGCTCCACCACTTGAACCTTCTCCTATAACAATACAAATAATAGGAACTTCTAGTTGTGACATTTCCATAATATTTCTAGCTATTGCTTCACCTTGTCCTCTTTCTTCTGCTCCTAATCCTGGATAGGCTCCTGGAGTATCTATAAAAGTTATAATAGGTCTATTAAATTTTTCAGCTTGTTTCATTAATCTTAATGCTTTTCTATATCCTTCTGGATTTGGCATACCAAAATTTCTTTCTAAATTTTCCTTAGCATTTTTACCTTTTTGCTCTCCAATTACCGTTACAGGCTTTCCATCTAAAGTAGCAATTCCACCAACTATGGATTTATCATCAGCAAAATTTCTATCACCATGTAATTCTATAAATTCATCAAATAGATTATTTATATAATCAAGAGCTTTTGGTCTTTCTAATTGTCTTGCAAGTTGTACTTTTTCCCATGCAGTTGTTTTTGCCATTTTTTTAATTCTCCTTTCTGTATTTTTATTTTGTGTGTAATCTTATTAATTCTGCAATTGTTTCTTTCATATCTTTTCTTTCCACGATTTTATCAATAAATCCATGTTCCAATAAAAATTCTGAACGTTGAAAACCTTCTGGAAGCTTTTGTTTTATTGTTTGCTCTATAACTCTTGGACCAGCAAATCCGATTAATGCTTTAGGTTCTGCTAAAATTATATCTCCTAAACTTGCAAAACTTGCAGTTACACCACCAGTTGTTGGATCTGTTAAAACTGATATATATAATAATCCTGCTTTATTTAGGTTTGCAATTGCACTTGATGTTTTCGCCATTTGCATTAAAGATATTATTCCTTCTTGCATTCTAGCACCACCAGATACACAAAACATTATTAATGGTAATTTCTTTTTTATTGCTGTTTCAATTGCTAATGTAATTCTTTCTCCTACTGCTTTTCCCATACTTCCCATTAAAAAGTTACCATCCATAACTCCTAAAACTGCTTTTTCTCCTTCAATTTCACATGTTCCACATTTTACCGCCTCGTCAATTTTAGTTTTTTCTCTTAATCCTTCAACTTTTTTCATATAGCCTTTAAATTCTAAAGGGTCTGTTGTTAATATATCTTTGCCAATTTCTTTAAATGTTCCTTCATCTGCTATTTGCTTAATTCTTCTTCTTGCAGATAATCTAAAATGCTTACCACAGTTAGGACATACACTTAAATTAGCATGTAACTCATCTTTATATATTATTTCTTTACATGCATCACATTTAACCCATTTTCCAATCATCATGTCAGCTGCTTTTTCATTTCTAACATTATCTTTTTCAGCTTCATTTACTTTTTTTACTTTGTCTATAACCAAAAGAATTCCTCCTCCTTACGTCATACAATTTGTATTTGTATTATATATTTTATTTTATTTTTTTGCAACTAGTATAAGCGGTCGAATTTATTCGTCTCTCCAGCGTATACGACTGTTTCTTAAAATACTATAAAATTTTAAAAAATATGAAAGGATTTTAATATGTATCAATGTACAAAATTTAATAATCACTTAAATGTTTCTGGCAATAAAATTAAAGAGTTAAGAGAAAAAAATCACTTATCTCTTACAGATTTATCTACGAAATTAGCTTTAGTTGGAATTGATATATCAAAGCCTTCATTGCATAAATTAGAAAAAGGCAAACGTATTTTAAAGGATTACGAACTATATGCTTTGTCATATGTTTTTCAAGTTCCAATTGAAGAAATTTTAGGTGATTTTATTCAAGATTTTAAGAAACAACTTAATTAAATATTTTGTCAATTTTTTATTATTTTTTCGTTATATAATTCTTGTAGTTTTACTTTAACTTATTTTTATATTTTTATTGTCAGGTTTTAGAAATTTTATTTTTTATTTATCTTATTCTAATAATTTTTCCAAACATATATCTTATCAATTTTTATATTTTAAATTAATTACAAAAAACTTCAAAAAAATACATTTTACTCTTGAATTTATTTTGGTTTTATTATAATATAAGAAAGAAATATTATGAGATTACATAGGAGGATATCAAATGCCAAGGAAAACAAAAGAACAAAATGATTTAGAATTAAAAAATGAAGAAAATATAGAAAAAACTACAACTAAAAAAGCTGCTAAAACACCAAAAAAAGCGACTTCTACTACTACAAAAAAGAGTAGTACTACAAAGAAAAGCACATCTACTACTAAAAAAGCAACTACTTCTTCTAGTAAGGCAACAACAAAGAAATCAACTTCTAGTAAAAGTTCCGATAAAAAGTCTACAACAGCAAAAAGCGAAACTACAACTGCTAGTTCAAGTACTAAGAAAAAAACTGCAACATCTTCTACTAGAAAAAGAGCAGCCACCACAAAAAAAGCAACTACTAAAAAGTCAACTACTACAAGAAAAAAAACTGCAGCTAAGAAGACTTCTAGCAAAAAAGAAAAAATTGAAGTTGTTGAATATTATGACCTACCATACAGATACAATCAAACTGTTGTAAAAGTTTTGGCACAAACTCCTACAAATCTATTTATTTATTGGGATATATCAGATAAAGATAGAAAGAATTTTGAAAAAAAATATGGAGAACATTTCTTTGAAAATACTAGACCTGTGTTAATTGTTCATAATGATACAATTGGTTATAGTTTTGAAGTTGAGATAAATGATTTTGCAAACAGCTGGTATTTAAATGTTGCAGATAGTAAATGTGACTATCGTATCGAATTAGGAAGAAGACCAATAACTAAGACACAAGAAATTCAAAATGATTATATTTATGTATCTACTTCTAACGAAATAGAATCACCTAATGACCATATCTTATTTAATAAAGAACAAAAAATGGTTTATTTTAAAAATGTAAAGACAGGAGAGCAAATGTCAAAACCTATTTCTTCTATTTCATTTATAAGAAATATGGGCAAAATTTATGATATTTATGATTTATATAAAAAACTATATCAAAATGAAAACATAGAAGAATTATATGATTTATCTAATCCATCTTCTGGGAATCCTTCATCACGGTAGTCTTTCTTCAAGATTTTAACTTTAACAATTAGGACTTTAGAGCAAAGTCTCTAAAGTTTCTTTTAAATTATATTGAAATATTAATAAAACAAAGGAGATTTTACAATGCAAGAGAAAAAAGGTTATGTAAGTTTTGTTTTACATGCTCACCTTCCTTTTATACATCATCCTGAAAGTGATGATTACTTAGAGGAATCATGGTTATATGAAGCAATTTCTGAAACTTATATTCCACTATTAACAATTTTTCAAAAATTAGTAGATGAAGGTGTCAATTTTAGAGTTACAATGTCTATGACTCCCCCACTACTTTCAATGTTAGATAATAAATTATTACAAAAAAAATACATAAACTATTTAAAACAACATATTGAGCTATCTAAAAAAGAAATCAAAAGAACTGCTGGTGATGAGAGATTAAATAAACTTTCTCATTACTATTTTAATAGATATTCAAATGATTTACATTTATTTAAAGATGTTTACAAATGTAATCTAATAGAAGCATTCAAACATTTTCAAGATATTGGAGTTTTAGAAATTATTACATGTGGAGCTACTCATGGATATTTTCCAATTTTATATGTAAATGAGAAAACTGTAAAAGCTCAAATAGCTGTTGGAGTTCAAACATATGAAAGATATTTTGGAAGAAAACCTCGTGGAATTTGGCTTCCTGAATGTGGATATGTTCCAGAAACTGACAAATATTTAAAAGAATTCGGAATTGATTATATCATTACAGAAACACATGGGATTTTATATGCAGACCCAACCCCTATTTATGGTACTTATGCTCCAATAATTTCTCCTCAAGGAGTTATTGCATTTGGACGTGATATGGAATCTTCAAGACAAGTTTGGAGTTCTATAAATGGTTATCCAGGAGATTTTAATTATAGAGAATTTTACCGTGATATTGGTTATGATGCAGACTATGATTATATAAAACCATATATTGCACATAATGGTGTACGTGTCCATACAGGAATTAAATATTATAGAATTACTGGAAAAACCGAATTTAAAGATTACTATAATCTTCAATGGGCTAAAGATTCTGCCGAAAGACAAGCAGGTCACTTTTTCGATAGTAGAAATGCTCAAATTGAAAATTTATCAAAATATATGGATACACCTCCAATTATTCTTTGCCCTTATGATGCTGAACTTTATGGTCATTGGTGGTATGAAGGTCCTTATTGGTTATATGTTTTATTTAAGAAAATTTATTATGATGATTGTAATTTTGAATTAATTACACCTTCAGAATTTATAGATAAATATCCAAATATGCAAGTTGCAACTCCTTGTCGTTCTAGTTGGGGTGCTAATGGATATAGCGAAGTATGGCTAAATCCAACAAATGACTATGTTCATAGACATTTACATGTTGCAGGCGATAAAATGTGTGAACTTGCAAATCTTTATCCAAACGCAAAAGGATTAAAGAAAAAAGCATTAAATCAATGTGCAAGAGAATTATTACTTGCTCAAAGTAGTGATTGGTTATTTATTATAACAAATGGTACTATGGTTGATTATGCTAAAAAGAGAATTAAAGACCATATTGGAAGATTTACTAAGTTATATTATCAAATAAAAAATGATGAAATTGATGAAGATTTTTTAAAGGACATTTCTAAAAAAGATTGTGTTTTTCCAGACATAGATTATAGAATTTATGGCTAATGTCCATTTGGGGACGTTTCCGTTTGGACATTTTTGTCCATTCTGGGACAGTTTTCTTTTTTTATTGCACTGATGTGTCCTTAAATGGACTTTTTTGTCCAAATTGAAACGTCCCCAAATGGACAATTTTCTTTTCTAATAATTTAGCATATTATAATGTATAAGTTTTTTACATTTAGTAGATACTAAATTTATTAGAAAGGGGATTTTTATGAAGTCACTATGCATTAAAACAAATGATTCTAATGTTATTTCGTATCTATTAAATGAATTAAAATATAGTAAATTAGAAAATATCTATTTTTCCGAAAATCAATTTAAACATTATAAAAATGTAATAATACATTACTTAGGTAATGATTTTGCCTCTTTTTATTCAAAAATCTCTTCTATTCTTTCCTTTTTAGTAATAGATGAATTAGAAGAAGATTTTTTAAAACATATTCTATTGCAGAATTATTTTTATTTTAACAGCCAAGAAAGAGAACAAATTATTTCTTTCTGCTTTGATATTTTTGCTGATGACTATATTAATTGTTTTGATAAAAAATTTCAAATATTATATAACGGTTTTTATGATTTTATTAAAGATAATAGAGTTCTTTATTTAGATGGTTTTATTTATTTTAGATTAAAAGCATATTTTTCAATTTTAGATGATACTGTAAATAATGCTGTAAATCATTTTTTAATTGAAAAAGAATATCTTGAATTTGTATCTTTGTTAAAATTATATATAAATTCTCAAGATTCTAAATGTGAACTCGTACATTTGATTTATTCTTCATCAGAATCAATTTTATTAGATAAAGATAAAAATATTATCGCTCCAGATAGTGATATTTTTAATGCTAAATATCTAAGCGATATTTCTTTTTCTTCGAATGATTTTACTTTAAATTCATTGTTGAATTTAGTTCCTAAAAAGATTTATATTCATTTAATTGATAATAAGATTGATGAGTTTATACAAACCTTAGAATTAGTATTTGAAAATAGAGTTAATTTATGTACTGATTGTAATATTTGTGAATTTTATAAAAATTCTAGTATTGATAATATTTTAAAGAATTCAAAAATAAGTATACCTAAGAAATCTTAAACTTCTTAGGTATACTTATTTTTCATAAATATTATACTAGTAAAAATCTTACGTTATCTAATACTATTAGCTCAATGAATTTACAGCCTCATTTAATCCAGGTAATAATATATTTACTAAATCATTATCTGTTGTGCTAACTACCCATTTTCCATTTTGTTTTGTTAAATTAATAGTTTGTGTTGTAGTTGTTGTTTCTACATCTTCATTTCTTAATTCTTCTAATAAATAATTTTCCATTTCTGCATCACTTAGTTCTTGTCCACTAAATGCTACTCTTAACGCATTTTGCATATAATTTGCAATTATTGTTTTGAAATTTTTATTTGTTACTTCAACAGTTACATTTGCATTATTTTCTTCTTGAGTTGTTTCTGTAACTTTCCAACTTAATTTATCAAATAATAAATTCATTGTTTCTTCATCTAAACTCTCACTATCAAGCACGTCTGATGATGATATTACTTCATTATAATTAATATATTCACTTACCTTATCATAATCACCATTTTTTAGAGCTTTAAACATTCCTTCTACTACACCTTTTGGTCCATTTGCAAATACTATATATAATACAATTGCTAAGATTACAATAGCTATTATTATAATTAGTGCTATTATTGGTGCTTTTTTTGATTTTTTACCTTCAACAGTTACTTTTCCTTTTACCTTATTTTCTGTTTTTTTCTTATCTCCCTCTTTTTTAACTTCTTGTTTTTTTGTGTCCACTTTTTTTGTATCTTGCTTTTTTTCTGTGTTTTTTACCTCATTTTCATATTTTTTTACTTCTTCTTGTTTTTTTTCTTTTTCTTCCATCTCTTTTCCTCCTTTTATTTTTTCATTTTATAAGTTGATTATATATTAACATATTTTTTTTTGCAAGAATTTTAATTTATTTTATTAAATTTCTAATTCATCATACTCCTTACCAACAAATATTCATTACACTTTCCTATGAAAAATAATAATGCTCCTATTAATACTAATCCAATTACTACATACATTGAAATATAGCCTACTTTCAAGGATATTCCAGTTATATAACAGATTCTCTTTATAAATCCCATATGTATAGTTTCAAAGCCTTCTTTGAAACTATTATTTTTTGCAATTACAAAATTTTCACTTGGTACTGAATAAATTTGAGACAAT
>CALXCG010000033.1 GCA_944386745.1 uncultured Clostridia bacterium
AAATATGCTTCTAACTCAAGGCTTTCATTCCTATGTGTGCCTTTGAGCGAAGCGAGAAAGGAATGGATTTTATAATGCAAGAAATATTAAAAACAACCTTGATAGGTTTATTTTTCCGGAACATTTGGTACAACATTAGGCGGAATATTAGGAATTGTAATAAAGAAGAATTCAAACAAATTCTTAAGTTTCATATTGTCATTTGCATCAGGGTTAATGATGGCAATAATATGTTTTGACTTAATACCAGAAGCAATGGATATAAGTGGGATAATAAATGTAATATTAGGAATATTATTTGGAATAATTGTAATGATATTTTGTGATATATTAGTTCAAAAAAAATTTAACGGGGCAAGTGTAAATTCTATAAAAGATACTAAAAATACATTATTAACAACTGGAATAATTGTATCAATAGGATTGGCAATACATAACTTTCCAGAAGGATTAGCAATAGGTTCAGGATTTGGTGCATCAATAAAATTAGGATTAAGTTTAGCAGTAGCCATATGCTTACATGATATACCAGAAGGAATATCAATGGCAGTGCCAATGAAAAATGGAGGAATGAAGCCATCAAAAGTTATTTATTATGTTGTATTATCAGGAATAACAACAGGAGTGGGTGCATTTTTTGGAGCAATAATAGGAACAATTTCAGAGCAAATAATAGCTGTTTGCTTAAGTTTTGCAGCAGGTGCAATGCTATATATAGTATCAGGAGAACTTATACCAGAGTCTAATAATTTATATAAAGGAAGAATGTCGGCAGTTCGGAAATATGTTAGGATTTTTGATAGGATTATTTGCAATGATGTTATAAAATACTTGACTTATATATCCATGTGATGTAAAATTAAACAAACTTATAAATTATTATTAATTTAATAGTAAACAAGTAAAGGTGGTTAAAATGAGAAAAATAAATGCATATAAAAAAGAAAAATTAATAAAAATTATTGACAATTAATCTGAAATCTTATAAAATACAAACAAAAGTTTGAATATCGTTTGAATAAATAGAGGAGGAAAGTAATTTTGAATAATATAGAAAATTTAAAAGATTTAATCATATATCAAAGTCAAAACAATAAAAATATATCAGTAGAAGTTTTATATAATGAAGAAGATTTTTGGTTAACTCAAAAATCAATGGCAAAATTATTTAATGTGGCAGAAAATAATATTACATATCATTTGCAAAATATTTTTAAAACGAAGGAACTAGAAGAAATTCGAACTACTCAAAAAATTAGAGTAGTTCAAAAAGAAGGAAATAGAAAGGTTTCAAGAGAATTAACATTCTACAGTTTAGATGCTATTATAGCAGTTGGCTATAGAGTAAACTCAAAAGAAGCAACAGATTTTAGAATATGGGCAACAAAAACACTAAAAGAATATATAAAAAAGGGATTTATTGTTAATAGTGAATTCTTAAAAAATGGACCAAAATTTGGAAAAGATTATTTTGATGAGTTATTAGTAAAAATAAAAGAAATTAGAGCAAGTGAAAGAAGATTTTACCAAAAGATAACAGATATTTATAAAGAATGTAGCTATGATTATGATAAAAATAGTGAAACAACACAAGAATTTTATAAAAATGTTCAAAACAAATTACATTACGCAATTACTGGAATGACAGCTCCAGAGATAATTTATAATAGAGCAGATAGTAAAAAAGAAAATATGGGGCTAACTACTTGGAAGAATGCACCAGACGGAAAAATATTAGAAACAGATGTTACAGTAGCAAAAAATTATTTATCACAAGAAGAAATTACAGAGTTAAATAATTTAGTTTCAATGTATTTAGATTATGCAGAAAGACAAGTAAAGTTAGGTAAAATTATTTCGATGAAAGAATGGAAAGACAAGTTAGAAGTATTTTTGAAAGTCAATGAATATAATATTTTAAAAGATAATGGAAAAATAAAGAGAGAAATAGCGGACAAGCTTGCATTAGATGAATATAAAAAATACAGGATTATACAAGATAAAGAATATGTATCTGATTTTGATGAACTATTAAAGGAAACAAGAGAGTTAGAAGGTGGTCAAGAAGGTTAATAAAAATTGTTGAATATTAATGTCAATAATGGTACAATATAAATGTTAAAAATAATATTGATAGGAGCAATAAATGATGAAAATAATGTTTATATGTACAGGAAATATATGCAGAAGTGCAATGGCAGAATGGCTATTAAAGAAAAAAATACAAGACAGAGATATAAAAGATATAGAAGTATATTCATGTGGAGTATATGCAGAAGATGGAGACACCCCAACATGGGAAGCAAAGCGAGTAATGATGGATGAATATTCAATAGATATGAGTAAACATAGAGCAACTAACATAAGAAATTCTAATATTGAAAAAATGGACTTAATCTTATGTGCTACATCAAGACACAAAAGAGCAGTTTTAAGTGCATATCCTGAATTGGAAGGAAAAGTTTTTACAATGAAAGAATATGTTGGATATGAAAGAGAATATCATGATAAAATCGATATAAAAGACCCATGGGGATATGATATTGAAACATATAGATCATGTGTAGCTGAAATTGATGAATGTTTAGAAATGTTACTTAAAAACTTGTCAAATAATGTCGGATATGGTAAAATATAGGTATAGTGATAACAAAAGAAAGGGTGATGCGATATGGATAAGAAAACAACATCTATAGTAGCATATTTGACATGGATAGGACTACTTATTGCAATATTAGCTGGTGATAAGGAAGGTGCAAAATTTCATGTAAATCAAGCTCTAGTTATATGGCTATTTTCATTATTATCAATAATACCTTGTATTGGATGGATTTGGGCGATATTTATGTTTGTTTGCTGGATAATAGGATTAATCGCAGCAATTAATCAAGAAGAAAAAGAAGTTCCATTAATAGGAAAAATCAGAATTTTAAAATAAAAATATGCTAGGAAATTTAATTATAATCCAGCTCAACGTGAGTTGGATTTATTTAATATATAGGGGAAAGAAATAAAAATGGAAAAAGAAAAAAATTTAAATGATTATGTATATATATCTGTTATAATAACAGTTTTATTATTAATAATGCTTTACATTATATATGTGGCAATTGGGAAACCACCAATATTTAATTGTTGGATTTATGAAAACTTTGGAATTTATTGTCCAGGTTGTGGTTGTACAAGAGCGCTTGTTAATTTATTTCAAGGAAATATAATTAAGTCATTATATTATAATCCTACAGTTTTGTATGCGGTTATTGTATTAATTATATATTTAGTAGGCAATACAATAGCTAAAGTGTTAAAAAAGGATTCGAAATATATTTTAAAATATACACCGATATTAATTTATGTAGGCATATTTATATTAATTGGTACATGTATTGTGAAAAATTTGTTAAAAATTATTTAATATTTCAAAATGCTTGCTTTTTTAATTTACATATAGTAAAATAATTTGTGCAAACAGGCATTTGAAGATAGTATAAGAAATAGATAGGAAAGAGGAGTGTCCCAAAATCCCTAAAAGCAGGGATTTTAAGGACCGTCCCCTAATCCCGGAAAGGAAGATGTGTAGTGCAAGATGTTTTAGAAGGTTTAAACGATAAACAATATGAAGCTGTAATAAATACAGAAGGACCATGCTTAGTTATTGCTCGGTGCTGGAAGCGGTAAGACAAAAGTTTTAACACATAAAATCGCTTATTTAATAGGAGAAAAAGGTGTTAAACCATGGAATATATTAGCAATTACATTTACGAATAAAGCAGCAAATGAAATGAAAGAAAGAATTGCAAATATTGTAGGTGATGATGCAAAAGATATTTGGATGGGAACTTTCCATTCTATTTGTGTGCGTATTTTAAGAAAGTTTATTGATAGAATTGGTTTTGATTCATCTTTCATAATTTTTGATACTTCTGACCAAAAGACTTTAGTCAAAGGTTGTTTAAAAGATTTAGCAATAGATGATAAACTATTTAATGATAGAGCAGTATTATCAGAAATTAGTAATGCTAAGAATGAAATGTTAGAGCCAGACCAATATGCCGTAAGAGCAAATGGGGATTTTAGAAAAGAAAAAATTGCAACCGTTTATGAATTGTATCAGAAGAGATTAAAAGAAAATAATGCAGTAGATTTTGATGATATTATCAATTATGCAATTAAAATATTAGAAGAAAATCCAGATATATTAGAATATTATTCAAATAAATTTCAATATGTTTTAGTAGATGAGTATCAAGATACAAATAAGTCGCAATTTACATTAGTTACAATGCTTGCATCTAGAAATGGAAATATTACAGTAGTTGGAGACAATGACCAAGGAATATATAGCTTTAGAGGTGCTGATATTTCAAATATTTTGAATTTCGAAAGGGATTTCCCAGGTACAAAGATTATAAAGTTAGAGCAAAATTATCGTTGTACGGGAAATATATTAAAAGCTGCAAATGCAGTTATAAAAAATAATGAAGTTAAATACAAAAAAGAATTATGGACACAAAATGAAGAAGGAAATCTGCCTAAGGTATATCAAGCAGATAATGAATATGATGAAGCAACATATATTGTAGAGCAAATTGAACATTTAAAGAGAGAAGAATATTATAAATATTCGGACTTTGCTGTACTTTATAGAATGAATACTCAATCAAGAGCAATAGAGGATATTTTAAGAAGAGAAAATATACCATATAAAATTGTTGGTGGATTGAAATTCTATGAAAGAAAAGAAATTAAAGATACTATCGCATATTTAAGATTAATACAAAATGGCAATGATAATTTGAGTTTAAAAAGAATAATAAATGAACCTAAAAGAGGAATCGGGAAAACAAGTTTAGATAAAGTAGAGCAAATTGCTGAAGCAAGTGGAAATTCTATGTATGAAGTTATAAAAAAAGCTGATGAATTTGGTTTAAATAGAGTATTTTTAAATTCTAGAGAATTTGTAAATGTTATAGAAGAATTAAAAAGTAAAAAAGATGAACTTAGTGTTTCTGAATTGATAAAATTAACGCTTAAGAAAACAGGATATACAAAGGCTTTAGAAGCGGAAAATACAATAGAAGCAGAAAATAGAATTGCAAACTTAGATGAGTTATTAACAGTTGCAATTGAATTTGAAGAAGAATTTGCAGAAAATTCATTATCAGAATTTTTAGAAGGAATAACATTATCAAGTGATTTAGATAATATGGAAGAACAAGAGGATTCTGTTACATTAATGACATTACATAGTGCAAAAGGTTTGGAATTCCCAGTAGTATTTTTAGTTGGTATGGAAGAAGGAATTTTCCCAGGATATCAATCTATGATGGATCCTCAAGAACTAGAAGAAGAAAGAAGATTATGCTATGTTGGAATTACTAGAGCAAAAGAAAACTTATTTTTAACATGTAGTAAGCAAAGAACAGTATTCGGCTCAACAAGTTATAATCCAGTATCTAGATTTTTAAATGAAATACCAGAAGACTTGTTAGAAGGTTATCAAGAAGCATTTGGAGAGCCAGATAATAACAAAAATCAAATGTTTAAAGATTCTAATTATAGTTGGACATATGGAAGTAGAGATAATAGAAATAATGGAAATAGTGCAATTAAAACATATAAAATCAATGAAAAAGAACCTGTTATGGCAGCAAGTAATAAAAATACAGGTTTTGCATTTAGAACAGCAGAAAGTTTTCTAAATAGTATAGGAAAAAAATCAGCTGTAAATACAAATACTCAAGTAGATTTGTCAAAATATGAGGCAGGTGTTAGAGTTTTTCATAAGAAATTTGGAGAAGGTACAATTAATATGGTAGAGCCTGAAGGTGAAGACTTAAAAGTTGATATTAATTTTGATAAAGCTGGTCATAAGAGATTGATGGCTAAATATGCAAATTTAGAAATAATAGACAGGGATTAGGGGACGGTCCTAAAAATCCCTAAAAGCAGGGATTTAGGGACGGACCTTAAAATTTCAAAAATTATTTACTGTCAAAGAGCAAATCATCAAAATACATCTAATAATAAAAAATTAGATGTATTTTTTGTTTAATGGTATAAAAAAATTAAATATTGTAAATACTTAATAAAGAAATTAAATGAAAGGAATGATTTAAATGGCAGATTTAACACAAGCAGAATTACAACACCTAAGACATTTAATAGGTGCACATGAGACAGCATATCAAAAATTAAACACATATTCAGCACAAGCTGTTGACCCACAAATAAAGCAAATATTTGCAAAATCAGCACAAGATGCTTTAAACACAAAACAAAAATTAATGACTTTTTTGAATAATTAAGAAAGGAGAGAAATCTAATGGATGAAAAAACAATGGTAAACGATATTTTAAGCGGTGTAAAATCAGATTTAACAGCATATCAAACAGCTATATCTGAATCTGAAAATATGAATTTAAGACAAACTTTTCAACAAATTAGAAATAATGATGAAAGTTTTCAATATGAGTTATTTAAAATTGCTCAAACTAAAGGATATTATAAACCAGCACAAAAAGCAACAGTAACAGAAATTAATCAAGTAAAAACAGAATTACAACAATAGAAATTAAAAAGTATATTCACATTCTTATAAAGAACGAATATACTTTTTATTTGCCTAAAAAGAAAAAAAGAGATAAAACGAAGAAAAGTGAGATAAACGAAAAAAAACAAAAAAAACTTAGGGAAAATCAAGATGCATTATCTTTGCAAAAAAATAAATGTTACAATATTATTACACTAATCGGCATGTAGTTTAAAGAACTAAATTACAAAGGAGAGATTGAATATTATGTTCAAGAAAATACTAATACACGCAAGAAAGGGCATCAAATTTACGATATTATTTATGATTGCAGCTTTTTTAATAGTAGGTGCAATTGCTTTTTTATATAAACCAACATATAGTGTATTTATAAATGGAGAACAGGTTGGATATACAGAAAACCGTTCAGAATTACAGCACAAAATAAATGATTATGTTGAAAAAGGCGATGGAACAAATGAAAATGTAGCATTTGTACAAGTAAATAATATGCCAGAATATAAATTGTGTCTGTTAAAAAAGAATATTGTAACAAATGATGATGAAATATTTAATGATATAAAGTCACAAGGAGTTACATATTATAGATATTATGCAATACTAGATAATCAAGAAGAAAAACTTTATGTATCTAATTTTGAAGATGCGGAAAACGTAGTTAATACATTAAAAGAAAAAGACAGTGCAAATGTTGAAACAATATCTATAGTTGAAAAATATGAAACAGAATTAAAAGATTTAGTATCTAGTGAAGAAGCTGTTTCAAAATTGTATGTAGAAAAACCAAAAGTTGTTAAAGTAGCTACAGCATCTTCAGGTAGGTCAAGTAGTGTTTATCAAGCAACAGGAACAGTAAATACGAAAACTACAACTTCAAGTGGAAAAGTTAGCTTAGGAATATCACTAATTAAGCCAGTATCTGGAACAATATCATCTAGATTTGGTTCACGAAGTAGTGTTAGAAGTTCAGCTCATACTGGATTAGATATAGCTGCACCATCAGGAACAGCAGTTAAAGCTGCTGCATCAGGTACAGTGACGTTTTCAGGATATAAAGGTTCATATGGAAACATGATAGTAATTAGTCATGGAAATGGTGTACAAACATATTATGGACATTGTAGTAAATTATATGTTGCAGCTGGTACGCAAGTATCACAAGGACAAACAATTGCAGCAGTTGGTTCTACTGGAAATTCAACTGGACCACATTTACATTTAGAAATACGTGTTAATGGGGTGGCATATAATCCACAAAACTACTTATATTAATTAGTTGAAAAATAATTACAATTTATTTTATCTACGTTAAATCACATTTAAAACGCAGTTACATACAAATAGTATGCGCATTTGCATTTTAAATGTGATTCGCTTTGCTAAAATTTAATTTTTTCCAACATTATATACAAATTATTTAAACAAAGTATTTAATACCTTTTGATATTGCATTATTTTTAATATAAATTTTTGCATGTTCAGCTAATTTGTATTCAAAATTAGCTGAAAAATTTTGAAATTTTGAAAATTCTAATAATATATTAAAAACTTTATGTACGTATGTGTTATTAAAATTAATATCTTTAAAAATCAAGAAAAACTTATCTTGGTAATTATAAAGAACAATTTTTTTTGCTAATTTGTCAATATTCAAATTTTCAATTTTAGATATACTGTTACAAAAATCGCAAAAATAATCAAAATTATCAAACTCATAAACAGCGTTTTTTAAAGAAGGTGTATTGGTTTTTCTTTTTACAATTAATTTTCTTTTAGAAGTATTGTTTAAAACATTACCTGTGTTAATAGAACTATTTTCAGTAGAAGAGTATTTTGTAATTGTAAATACTACAACATCTTCTAAAGTAGAAAATGCTTCTATTAATAATTTACATCCTTCTGTATGAAAGTCAACTTCTTTTTCAGCTTTTTGAAGAATATCTAAAAAAAGATTTTGTGAATTCATGATATTATCAAAAAATGTATGTATATCATTTGTATTTTTTTCTATGTCTTGCATATTCATGATAATTCTGATTTTATTATCTGTTAATTTTTCTATTTTCATATGGTAGGCCTCCTAATATCTATAATTATATTATACTACTAATATCATTATATGAAAAGGAGTAAATTTTGGTAAAATTATTGTAATATACTTGAAAAATTTGCTAATTCAATATATAATAGCAAATAGTTAAAAAAGAAATATCCGTAGCAAAAGATTGAAAAATAATTACAATTTTGGATTGTGAGTTAAGGAAGGAATGATTAATGTGGCAACTAAAGAAAAAAATGTATGGATTTTATTAATATTTATTTTATCAGGATTAGTAGTTGGGGGACTATTAGGACAATTAGCATCAAATGTAAGCTGGTTATCATGGCTATCATATAGCCAAAGTTTTGGATTGGAAAATCCAGTTGTTTTAGATTTAAGTGTAGTAGAATTAACTTTTGCACTTATGTTTAGAATTAATATAGCTAGCATTATAGGGATGGTGCTTGCAATATTTATATACAAAAAAATATAAAAAAGTAGGGGCAATTAGAAACGAGGAAGGAATGACTATAATTTGTCAATAACAATAAAACAATTGCCAGAAACAGAAAGACCATATGAAAAACTAGAATTATATGGAGAATCAACATTATCAAATGCTGAATTATTAGCGATAATTATAAAAACAGGAACGAAGGAAGAAACATCAGTACAACTTGCACAAAAAATATTAAATTTAAATGATACAAAGCAAGAAGGACTTAATTTTTTGAAAAATATAACTATTGAAGAATTAACTCAAATAAAAGGAATAGGAAAAATAAAAGCAATACAATTAAAGGCAATAGGAGAACTTGCAATAAGAATGTCAAAACCAGTAAATTATAAAAGAGTTATTGTAAGAGAGCCGAAAGATATTGTAAATGTCATAATGGAAGAATTGAGGTTTCAAAAAAGAGAAATTGCAAAAATAGTTATACTAAACGAGAAAAATGAAATATTAAAAATTAAAGATTTGTCATTTGGAGGGACAAGCTACGTTAATATTTCAATAAAAGAAATATTAGTTGAACCTATAAAAATGAAAGCATCTAAAATAATATTGATACACAATCATCCAACAGGAGATTCAACACCAAGTGATACAGATGTGAAATTCACATATAATCTTTATGATTTAGGACAAATCTTGGGAATACAACTATTAGACCATATAGTAATAGGAGTAGATACTTATACAAGTATTTTTTCACAAATAGTGGAAAGTATGCCTGATACAAATGAAAAGGAAAATAGTACAGAAGTTAAAAAGAAAGGATAAGCGATAATTATGAAACTTTTTACATTTGGATCAAAAGATATAGGAATTGATTTAGGGACAGCAAATATCTTAGTTACAGTTAAAGGAAAGGGAATAGTTTTAAAAGAGCCTTCAGTTGTAGCAATAGATAGAAAAACTGGAAATATAATGGCAACAGGAAATGAAGCAAAAGAAATGTTAGGAAGAACGCCAGAACAAATAAAAGCAGTAAGACCATTGAAAGATGGAGTTATTGCTGATTTTACAGCTACACAATTAATGCTTAAAAATTTAATAGAAAAAGTAGGAAAAAGATACAATGTTGGAAAACCAAGAGTTGTAGTGGGTGTGCCATCAGGAATTACTGAAGTTGAAGAAAGAGCAGTAGAAGAATCAGTAATTCAAGCTGGAGCAAAGGAAGTATATTTAATTGAAGAACCAATGGCAGCAGCAATTGGAGCATCATTAGATGTTGGAGAGCCAAGCGGAAGTATTATTGTTGATATTGGTGGAGGAACAACAGAAGTTGCAGTTATTTCCCTAGGAGGAATAGTTGTAAGCCATTCTTTACGAGTAGCAGGTGACGAATTAGACGAAGATATAGTTAATTTTGTTAAAAAGGAAGAAAATTTAGCAATTGGAGAAACAACTGCTGAACAAATAAAAATGCAAATAGGTTGTGCTATGCCACTTATGACAGAAATGTCAATGGAAGTTAGAGGAAGAGACTTAGCAGATGGATTACCTAGAACAGTTACAGTTACATCTACACAAATAGAAGAAGCAATGAAAGAATCTATTGGAAAAATTGTAGAAATTGTTAAACTAACATTGGAAAAAACACCACCTGAACTTGCATCAGATATTATGGAAAAAGGAATTGTGCTAGCTGGTGGTGGAGCATTAATTAAAAATCTAGATAAATTATTAAGTTTGGAAACTGGTATGCCAGTATATGTTGCAGAAGAGCCTTTAGACTGTGTAGTTAGAGGAACAGGAAAAACTTTAGAAGATTTAGAAAGATTAAAAACAGTTTTAATTAATGCAAGAAAAAGGAAATAAAAATGAGTTCAATAAAAGGAATAAAAGATTGAGAGGTAAAAAATGTATAGGAATAAGAAAGCAGGAACTGTTGGAATTATAATTACTATTATTATTTTAATATTGATTGTTATTTTCTCAAATGGAGAAAGTAATACTGCATTTTTTGAAAATGCAGCAAGTAATTTAGTTATGCCTATTCAAAATGGTTTGACTTATTTGAAAAACAAAATAAGTGGTAATAATACATTTTTTACAGATATAAATAATTTACAAGCAGAAAATGAAGAGTTAAAACAAAAGAATAGTGAATTAGAGCAATCTTTAAGAGAATTAGAAAATATAAAAACAGAAAATGAAACGTTAAAAGAATATTTGAATTTGACTGAAAAATATGGAGAATATAGTACAGTACCAGGATATGTTATAAATAAAGATATAAGTAACTATTCAAAAACAATAGTGATTAATTTAGGATCAGATGATGGAGTAGCAGAAAATATGACTGTTATAGCAGACCAAGGTTTAGTTGGATATGTTGTTTCAGTTACAGATACAACAGCAAAAGTGCAAACAATAATTGATACGGCAAGTTCAGTTAGTTGTATTATGAGTTCAAATGATGAAAGTATAGTGTGTAAAGGGACATTAGATGATAATTCATCATTGAGAGCTATGTATATACCAACTGATAGCAATATTGCACAAGGTGAAAGTATTGAAACATCTGGCTTAGGTGGGATTTATCCAAAAGGAATACATGTTGGTACAGTAGAGAGAGTAACAAATACTCAGAATTTAACGGATAGATATGCAATAGTGAAGACAGCAGTTGATTTTGATAAATTAAATACTGTTCTAGTTATAACGAACCAATAGACTGATTGAAAAATAAAGATGAAAGAGGTGAACCAAGTGAAAAAATTAGTGATTAATATATTTTTAATTTTAACAATTTTTATTATATATTTTTTGCAATCTAATTTTTTCACTTGGTTCAATATTGCAGGAATAATGCCTAATCTTTTTGTTGTTATAGTTTTGTTTATAGGGTTATTTGCAAGCAAAACTATGGGAACAATTTATGGGATAGTTATTGGACTTATATTAGATTTATTATTTGGCAGAAGTGTTGGTATTCAGGCAGTTTCTTTAGGTTTAATTGGATTTTTGGCAGGAATATTTGATAAAAACTTTTCTAAAGATAGCAGAATGACAATTATGCTTATGGTTTTAAGTTCAACAGTAATTGTTGAAGTATTAAATTATTTGTTTAAATATATGTTTGAAGGAATTAGTGTAGAGATATTCAATTTTGTTAAAATTTTAATTTTAGAAGTTATATTTAATCTAATATTAACGATTATATTGTATCCATTAATTCGAAAATTTGGATATGATATAGAAAATGAATATAAAGGAAATAAAATATTGACTAGGTATTTTTAAAAGGCAGGTGATAATTTGGTAAGCATTAAAAGAGGAACTACTAGAAAAGTAGCAAAAAAAGCAAATACAAATCTAAGATTTAATATAATAACAGTATTAATATATATTGTAGGAATTATTTTAATTGCTAGATTATTCGACTTGCAAATTGTTCACGGTGCAGAATATAGGGAACAATCAAATACGAGACTAACAAGAGAAAGTACAATTGAAGCTGCAAGAGGTTCAATATTAGATAGAAGTGGGCAAGAATTAGTTACATCAGATGCACAATTTTCTTTGGAAATGTATAAAACAAAAGTAGATGACCAAACATTAAATCAAGATATTTTAAATATGGTACAAGTATTAGAAAAATATGGTTGTTCATATTCTGATGATTTTCCAGTAAATACTGATACATTTGAATATACAATTTCAGGAGATGAACTTGTGGAGTGGAAAGAAGACTATGATGTAGATGAGAATGCAACAGCTGAACAGGCTTTTTATGAATTTAAAGATAAATATGAAATTCAAAATACTGATATTCAAGAAATTAGAAAAATAATTGCAATTAGATATTTAATATCACAAAAAGGATATAGTAGTACAAGAGCTGTTACAATTTCAGAAAATATACCAAGAGAGGCGGTTGCAGAATTTAGTGAGAGCTCATCTAAATTTGCAGGTATAAATATTGTTGTTAAACCAGTTAGAAAATATACTTCTGGAACTTTGGCATCACATATTTTGGGATATGCAGCACAAATAAGTTCAGAAGAATATGAAACTAGAAAAGAATATTATTCTCAAAACGATATAATTGGAAAAACAGGAATAGAATATGTATTTGAAGAATATTTAAAAGGAAAAAATGGAACAAAACAAATTGATATGGCGGTTGATGGTTCTACAACAGCGGAATATGTGGCAGAAGAAGCTATTAAAGGTTCAGATATAGTTCTAACAATAGATGCAAATTTACAACGAGTTACGGAAGAAGCCTTAAAAGCGAATATTGAAAAAATAAGAAATGGTGGATTTGGTCAAAGATTTGATACAAATGCAGGTGCTTGTGTTGTAATGAATGTAAATACAGGAGAAGTACTTGCAATGGCAAGTTATCCAGATTATAATCCAGCAGATTTCGTTGGAGGAATTAATACAGAAAACTGGAATAATTATACAAATAATGAAGCAAAACCATTGGTAAATAAAGCAGTGCAAAACTCATATTCTCCAGGTTCTACATTCAAAATGATTACGGCAATAGCAGGTTTAGAGTCTGGAACAATAACTACTACAACAAAAATTAATGATGTGGGAGTATATAGAAAATATAGAGATTATCAACCAAGATGCTGGTACTTTAGTGATTATGGTAGAGGACATGGTTGGCTTGATGTTGCAGGAGCAATTGAAAAATCATGTAACTATTTCTTCTATCAAACAGCAGATAATATGGGAATAGATACTTTAGTTAAATATGCAAAATATTTTGGATTAGGATCAAAAACTGGTATAGAATTGCAAAGTGAGACAGCAGGACAATTGGCAAGTAGAGAAACAAAACAAAAATTACATCCAAATGATCCTACATGGTATCCAGCAGATTCATTACAAGCAGCAATTGGACAAAATGATAATGAATTTAGCCCATTGCAAATGGCAAAATATATAAGTATGCTTGCAAATGGTGGTAAACAAATAGATGTAAGTATTGTAAAGACTATTAGAAATTCAGATGGTTCAGAAGAATCAAAAGAAGAAATTAATAGTTTTGTAAATCAAAAATTAGGAATTGAAGAAACTCAAACTGAAGATATAACAATCAATCAAAATAACTTAAATGCAGTATTATCAGGAATGCAATCAGTAACTGGTGATTCTGGAGGAACAGCATATGTTAGATTTAAAGATTTTAATATAAGTGTTGGAGGAAAAACAGGTTCTGCTGAAGCACCAAATGATAAAGTTCATGCGTGGTTTGTTGGATTTGCACCATTTGAAAATCCAGAAATAGCAATAGTTGTTATGGTTGAAAATGGAGGACATGGAAATTATACAGCAGAGGTTGTAAGAGATATAATGGAAGAGTATTTTGGAATGAATACACAAGATATTCAAGAGGATATGACTGCTGAGCCATACACGCAACAACTTAATTAGTTACAATTTATTTGTATATTGCTAGAATATTATATTTAATAATTTCTTGTACCTTGTTGTCGCAACCTTTGATTATAAAAGAAAAATAAATTTTTCTTTTAGCAGTAAGAAGGTTGCTTCAATCGCACTCGCTTATGCTCGTTTGGTCGCTACGCAGTACTGCAAAATTATTTAATATAATATTCTAGCTAATAATAAATATAACTAATATTAATAAAAAAGAAAAGAGGAAGGTTGAAATGAAGAATTGTGTTAGTATTAATTTAAAGAAAAATGAAATCGTGATTAAATTAAGTGATAATGCAACTCAAAGAGAAATAGTAGAATGTTTAAGAAAGAAATTACCAGAGTTAAAAAAACTATATAAAGATGAAAAAACACCAATAACAGTTGCAGGTAAAGTGCTAAAAAATAGAGAAATTGATGAGATACAAGAATTAATAAAAAGTAAAATAGATGTAGAAATAGATTTTGATATGCCTAAAAGCTTAGGGCTTTCAAGCATTAAGAAAACTTTTGAAAAAGAAATTGCAATTTCAGAAACTAGATTTCATAGAGGTTCATTACGTTCAGGGCAAAAGCTAGAATCAGATGGAAGTTTAGTCATATTAGGAGATGTCAATTCAGGAGCAGAAGTAATGGCCTCTGATAACATTGTAGTATTAGGAGCATTAAGAGGATTAGCACATGCAGGAGCAAAAGGAAATAAACAGGCCATAATCGCAGCAGGTTTGATTGATACTGTACAAATTAGAATAGCAAATATAGTAAGAGAAATTGACAGAGATGAAGAGCCTTTGCATAAACAAGCTTATGTTAGTGTTGTTGATAATCAAATAATAATTGAGTAGAAGTTTAGCTTAAAAGTAGCATAATTAATGCTAGATATAGCATGTAATCTTTAACACCTTCTTGATAAAGGAAAAATAATAAACCAAGAATAATAATATCATCTAGATAAAGTGAAATACCCAATATTTCAATAATTGGTTCGTCACTATCCATATTAAATGGATTTTGAAAGTGGATAGGCCCAAAACCAGAATATCTAGATGATTTATTTTTTTTATTTTCACTGCTATTTGTCTCAATGTTGTTATTTATATCATTATTTGAATCAGAGGGATTATAGCTTGTATCAAAATTATGTGGTTTCTCACTAATATTTTTATTATAGTTATTTCTTGCGTAATATCTATTCATATTATAAGGATATTGATAAAAAGGAAAAATAGGCATTATTTAGGACTCTCCTTATTTGAGTTGTCAGAATTATTATCATTATTAAATAATCCACTAATTTGAGCTATATTTAATAAATTAGCATATTGATCAACTTTTTCTCTTCTGCTTTCTCTAAGATATGGTTTTAGGGAATGAAGAAGATTACTACTTGGATTATTGGAATTGTTCATTTTATCCATTACAGATTTCATTTTCATAATAGTGTTCATATCAATATTACTGAAATCAAAAGAGTTGTTTGAGCTCTGATTATTATTAGCGGAATTATTGTTAAAATTATTAGTATTTGAATTATTAGAATTAGAGTTATCGTTATTATTTGAAGTGTCTTGATTATTGCTATTCATCATTGAAGAAAAATTTTGTATCATTTCAGGAGGAATTTGTGAAATTACATCATTTAATTCACCTTTATTCATCATATCTTTTAATTTATTTATTGTATTTTCATCAAAATTCATATTACTCAAAAAAATCACCTCTTATTTAAATATATTCCAAATTATTTTATCTATGTTTATTATATGTTGTATTTATAAAAAAGTTAACAATGTGGTTTTAAACCGTATAGTTCGTGTTCAAACACTTTCAGTTATAGCAAAGTATCTATGTAAAGAATAAATAAAGAAAATTTGGCAATAATAAACGTAAGAAAAATGGAGGAGAAATATTAAACATGAAATGTACTAAAAAAAGAAAAAAATTAATCAACTTTAATTATTCAACAGGGGCTAATGGTATTACGCTAATAGCTTTAGTAATTACTATAATTGTTTTACTAATCAAGAAAAAGAACTTCTAGAGACAAAAATAATTATGTATGAAGCTGACAAAAATAGTGAAAATTTTATTGGTGAAGAACTACATGATAAAACAATGGAGAACGCAACAATTTGGTATATAATAGTAACAACTAATCCAAGTAAAACATATGGTACAGATTGGAACTATATTTCAAAAGGAACAAAAGTAAAGGAAAATAATGAAACAAAAATATGAATGGTTAGTAAATGATGAAATATATGTAGAGAAAATAAACTAGTAAAAAGGATTTAAGTATATTAAAGATGATTTGCAGAAAATACAATATATGCAAAATCATCTTTTTTTGACACATCAAAATCTACATAAAAACTTTAAAAAATATAGCGAAAATGTTGAAAAAACTGGAAAAATACGATATAATATGTAATAGATGGGAAAATACGAAATAATAAAGGAGGCCATCAATATGAAAAATAAAATAATAAAAATAGTTACAATCATGTTATTAATAATGACTTTAACAATGACAAACTTCATATTTGTAGGTTCAAGTCTTATTAGTTATGCAGCAAGCGGAGTCGAAACAAACCATAGAAACATTGAATTCGATGCATACTTTGTAAATTCAAACAACCAAAAAATATCTTCAGTTGATATGTCAAATCAGGGAGATATTTATTTAAACATGCGAATCGAAGTTAAAAATGAAGGATATTTCAATGGTATAATTACAGTAAATGATAGTAATTTTACTTTAATAGATACAGATAGTAGCTATATAAATAAAATTGAGGAAAACACAATAACTTTAAACCAAATAAATGCAGGAACAAGAGCGGAAATTAAAGTAAAAATAGAATTAGATAAAGATGAAATCTTCAATTTAGACAACTTATCAAAAACTAATAAGATTAGATTAGAAGGAAAATATTATGATAGTACTGAAAGAGACATTAATATTGAAGCAGAAAGAGAATTAGAATTAAGTCTAGTTGAAAACTATACATCTGATAATATATCTGATGATATTCAAATAATTACAAACAAAATAACTCAAGTAGATGGAAAAAACAAAAGAGTTATTCAATTATTATGGAATGTTGGACTAAAAGAAAACAATTATCCAATGAAAGAATTAGAAGCAAGTATAGCAGTTCCAACTATAGATGGAAAAAGAGCAGAAATTTCAAGAGTAGTAGACTTTAACGAAATGACATATTATGATTACACATATAATGGGTCAAATGTAACATTCAAATTTACAAATGAACCAAATGAAGATAACGAGATTCGTTGGAAATTAGATGGAAACGAAAAAATAATATTAACATTTGTTTATGATACAGAAGTAGCAGTAAATAGCCAAGAATTACTAGCAAGACAAACAGTAAAACTATATGATGATAAAGAATTAACATATACACAAAATGTTATTATTGACAATCAAGAAAAAGATAATATTGTAGCAATTGAATCTATACCTGAACAAGAAAAGATGTATAAAGGAAATTTATATGCAGGTTTAGAAAAAGAATATGCAGTAGATACAAAAGTAGATATTAACTTTGCAAAAGCAATTACTAATAATATAGAAATAGAAGAAGCGTCAAACAGAAGTACATTAAGTGATATATATACAAGAACAGTTATATCAAAAGAACAATTTGATGAACTTTTTGGACAAACAGGTAGAATTACAGTATATGATGAAAATAATCAAATTATAGGAAGAATTACAAATTCAAGTAAAACAGATGAAGATGGAAATATAGTAATTTCATATAATACTCAGCCATCAACAATAAGATTAGAGACAACAGTACCAATCGCAGAAGGAACGTTAGAAATTAAAAATT
>CALXCG010000034.1 GCA_944386745.1 uncultured Clostridia bacterium
AAAACAAAGGGAGGAATAAAAAATGTCAGGACACAGTAAATGGCATAACATACAAGCAAAAAAAGGAAAAGCAGATGCAGCAAGAGGAAAAATATTCACAAAACTAGGAAGAGAATTATTAATAGCAGTAAAAGAAGGTGGACCAGACCCAGCAGGAAACTCAAAATTAAAAAATGTAATAGCAAAATGTAAAGCAGCAAACATGCCAAATGACACAATAAATAATGCAATAAGAAAAGCATCAACAAGCAATGAAAACTATGAAGAAATAACATACGAAGGATATGGACCAAATGGAGTAGCAGTAATTGTAGAAGCTGCAACAGATAATAAAAATAGAACAGCAGCAGACGTAAGACATGCATTTGACAAATCAGGAGGAAACTTAGGAACAACAGGATGCGTATCATATATGTTCAATAAAAAAGGAGTAATAGTAATAGAAAAAGCTTCAACAGACATGGACGAAGACGAATTAATGATGCTTGCATTAGACGCAGGAGCAGAAGATTTTGTTGCATCAGAAGAAATATATGAAATTACAACAGACCCAGCAGATTTTTCAGCAGTACGTGAAAAACTTGAAGAAGCAGGTCTTGAATTCTTAGAAGCAGAAGTACAAATGGTACCAACAACAACAGTTAGCCTTGATGAAAAAGGTGTAGAGAAAATGGAAAGATTAATAGAAAGACTAGAAGACTTAGATGATGTTTCTAATATATATCACAACTGGGAAGAATAAAATTAATGTTGGAGGTAACTATGAAGCAAAAGAAAAATAAAGAGAACAAACAAAAAACAAGCAAAGGTTTAAAAGCTACAATAATAATTTTAATTATTATACTAGCATTAATAATTACATTTGGTTGCTTATATTTCTTTACAGATTTATTTAAAAGCAACAAAGAACTATTTTTCAAATACACTGCACAAATAGTGCAGCAAGAAGATGGATTCATAGGTGACGGATTAAAACAATATTTAGATAAAAAGCAAAATACTCCATATGAAGATAATGGAAATATAGATTTTGATATATCACTTCCAGATTTAGGACAAAATGATGATATACTTGACAACTTCAATATAAGTTTTTCTGGAAAAATGAATAAACCAAATGCAAAAAATGAACAAAACATTACATTAAACTATTCAAATGATACTAATTTTCCGTTTTATTATAGAAAATCAAATGATATGCAAGGAATACAATCAGAATATATAGGAACAAAATATATTGCAATTAGAGATGGACAAGAACTTCAAGGAGCAGATAATATAGATTTAAGTTTTGTTGATACTGTTGCAAGTTTGCAAAATTTGCAAATTCCTTATGACCAAATTCAAACTTTAAAAACAACATATTTTGATAATATAATAAATCAGATAGAAAATAGTAAGTTCTCTAAAATAAGTGAAGAAAATAAAGTTGGATATAGATTATCATTAACAGGTGATGAATTAAAAAATATATTGACACAAATTTTAGAAACACTAAAAAATGATGAAAATACACTAAACCAACTAAATAAACTATTAGGTTTGCAACAAAGTTCTTCTAAAATAAGAACAACAGATATCGATAATTTAATCGACGATTTAAATGATGCAGAAATTGGTGAAATAGAAATTACTGCATACAAGAATAATGGCAAAGTAAGTGGTTTAGAAATAAAACAAGAATACTTAGAACTTTCTTTAGAAAGAACAGAAAGTGAAGGGCAAGAAACATACAATGCAACAATTAACTTATTAAATAATACTGATAAAAATTTAAATCTAGGATTAGTAGCTAGATTTAACGGATTAAATTCAAATAATGTAAATGAAAGTTATGAAATATCAGTACAAGGAAACTATCAATCTCAAGGAAATGACCAGATAAATGAAAATCAAACAAGTGAAAATTTAAATTACAAATATACAATAAATAATTCAGTACAATTTGCAGAAGCAGTAGACATCGAAGATTTTTCAAACCAAAATGCAGTAATACTTAATGACCAAGATGAAGAATATGTATCAGGTTTATTAAATGCAATTCAAGATAGACTAGTAGCTGTAAACCAAAAGCAAATGGAACAATTAGGAGCAACAGCAGAACAGAACCCATTGTATTTTGTATTACCAACACAAATATTATCAGATGTTTTAGGAATACAATCAAGAAATCAACTTTCAGAAGTTGAAGCAACAGAATTTAATGAAAAATTCTATTTGTATGAGGGAACAAGCCAAAGAGGAGTTACTGTAAGAGGTTTGTTATCAACTATAGCTTTAAATAATGGATATGATGATAGTGAGACATCTGAAGAAACAGAAAATAATAGAAATAATAATCCTCAAATAACAGAGATTCATTTTGATGGTGAAGAGTATGAGGTTTCAGAACAAAACATTACATTAATAAAAGATATGGTTGAAACAGAGACTTTATATAGAGTAGAGTTTGAACTGGATTCTAATACTGGTTTAATATATAGAGCTGTTATAAATAAACAATAAAATAAGTTCTTAAAATAAAAAAGGAGCATATAATAAAATAAATATGCTTCTTTTTATTTGTCCAAAAATTATAAAAGGAAGGGGTAAAAGTGCAAGATATTGATGAAGTAATAAGATATTTTCCTAATCAATTATATCAATTACTAAAAAACGTATCACTACAAAACCAAGCTATACAACCACAATTACAAGAAATAAGGATTAGAGTTAATAGACCAATAATTTTAAAACTAAGACAAGCAGACATCTTAATAGATTATAAAATCTCACAAACAGAAATAATGCAAACACTAGAAAAATTATGTGAAAATTCAATATATGCATACAAAAATCAAATTTGTAATGGATATTTAACTATCAAAGGTGGACATAGGATTGGTTTAACAGGAACAGCAGTAGTAGATGATGGGAAAATTATAAATTTAAAATATATTACAAGTTTTAATTTCAGAATAGCAAGACAAATTTTGGGTTGTGGAAATAAATTTTTAGAAGAAATTATCAATAAAGAAGAAAACACTATACACAATACATTAATTGTTTCTCCACCAGGAAAGGGAAAAACAACTGTATTAAGAGATGTAATAAGAAGAATCAGTAATGGAATTGAAGAAATGAATTTCAATGGAAAAACTTGTGGAGTGGTGGATGAAAGAGGAGAAATTGCAGCGATATATAAAGGTGTGCCACAAAATGACATAGGCATAAGAACAGATGTAATTGAGAATATATCAAAGTCAAAGGGAATAAAAATGCTAATTCGTTCTATGTCACCAGAAGTAATAGCTTGTGATGAAATTGGCTCTAAAGAAGATATTGATGCAATTCGGTGAAGCTATGATTTCAGGGGTAAAAGGCATTTTTACAATGCATGGAAAAGATATGAATGATATAAAACAAAATAAATACATAAATAGTTTATTAGAAAATAAGCAAATCGAAAAAATTATTTTTATATAATTTACTTTTTGAGTTCTATTTAATTAAGTATATGCATAAAATATTGTAAAAGTGAAATGGACAAGATAATTAGGAAAGGAAATTTAAGACATGGTGTTAATTATAAAATATTTTATGCTATTTTTACTATTAGTAGCATGTACTTTAATAGGAAGATTTTTATCAAAAAAATATGTATATAGATTAAATGAATTAGAAGAAATGAAAAATGCATTAAATATTTTTGAATCAAAAATAAGATTTACATATGAACCAATACCGGAAATATTTGGAGAAATATCAAAAAATTCAAGTTCAAACATATCAAATATATTTAAAAAAGCAAAAGAAAAAATGAAAGAGAAAAATGCAAGTCAAGCATGGGAAGAAACAATAGATGAAAGTGATTGTAACTTTTCTAAAGAAGATAAACAAGTTTTAAAAACATTATCAAAATTGCTAGGACAAACAGATAGTGAAGGACAAATAAGTCAAATAGAAATAACACAAAATTTTTTAAATACACAAATTAAAGAAGCTGAAGAAGAAAAAAAGAAAAATGAAAAACTATATTCAAAATTAGGGACAACCATAGGGCTAGCTATTGTAATTATTCTGGCTTGAAAGGAATGAAAATAAGATGGATATTAATTTATTATTTAAAATAGCTGCAATAGGAATACTTGTAGCAGTCCTACATCAAGTATTAGTAAGAGCCGGAAGAGAGGACCAAGCTATGATGACAACGCTTGCAGGTTTAGTAATTGTATTAACTATGGTTATAAAAGAAATAAGTGGATTATTTGATACAGTAAGAACAATTTTTAACCTTTAGTGACGTGCCAACGAACAAGGAGAATAAGATGATTATTAAAATTATAGGAATCGGTTTAGTTGCGCTTATCATAATAATTTTATTAAAACAATATAAACCTGAATTTGCAATATATATAAGCTTATTAGCAGGAGTTCTAATATTATTATTGGTAATGGACCAACTAACTGAAATCATATTATTATTACAATCTCTAGCATCAAAAGCATCTATTAATAGCAGATTTCTAGCATTATTATTAAAAATTACAGGAATAGCATTTTTAGCAGAATTTGCAGTTAGTGTATGTAAAGATGCAGGAGAAGGTGCAATTGCAAGTAAAATAGAAATAGGAAGCAAAATTATAATAATTGCAATGTCAATACCAATAATATCTAGTTTACTAGAAATAATATTAAAAATACTACCTACATAAGTGTCCATTTGGGGACGTTTCCATTTGGACAAAAATGTCCAAACGGGGACAGATGCGTCTAAGATGTGTCCCAAAACGGACAAAAATGTCCAAAGAGAAACGTCCCCAAATGAAATGGACAAAAGGAGTTACAAATGAAAAGATTTATAATAAAATTAATTTTTTTAACATTAATATGTATTGTAATTCCTGAAACTTTAGTAATTGCAACCGAAACATCAAACACAAGCAATTCAAATAGTACACAGGAGGCAATACAAGAACAGCAAGAAGAATTTGGGATACAAGATTTTATAAATAACTCAAAAGAATACACATCGGGAGAGTTTTTTGAAAATATTGATATAGATGAAATATTAAACCAAGCAATACAAGGAAATATTGATAACAACAGTATATTAAAAGCCGTACTCAACTTATTAGGAATAGAAATATTTGACAGTATAAAAGCAATAGTTAGTATTTTAGTTATTATAGTAATACATAGTTTGTTAAAATCAATAAGTGAAAACCTTGAAAATGATGGTATTGCAAAACTTATATATTATGTCCAATACATATTAATTGTGACAATTGTAATGTCAAATTTTTCAGAAATAATAACAATGGTAAAACAAACAACGACAGATTTAGTAGCGTTTATGAATATGCTAGTTCCACTTTTAATTACTCTCATGATGTATACTGGAAGTATTGCTACAAGTGGAATAATAGAACCAATTATACTGTTTATGATTAATTTTATTGGTAATATCATACAAACAATAATATTGCCACTTGTGCTAATTTTTACAAGTTTAGTTATTTTATCAAAATTAACTGACAAAATACAAATAAGTAAATTATCAAAATTCTTAAAATCAGGAATTGTTTGGTTTTTAGGAATTATTCTAACAATATTTGTTGGGGTGGTTTCATTAGAAGGAACAATGTCAAGCAGTGTAGATGGAATTACAGCCAAAACCACAAAAGCAATAGTAAGTTCAACTGTACCTGTTGTTGGAAAAATATTAGGTGATGCAGTTGATACCGTTTTGGGTGGAGGAATTATTCTTAAGAATGCAATTGGTTTAGTTGGAGTAATTATTGTAATTGGTATGTGTATTGCACCTATTTTTAAATTGGCAATACTCTGTATAACATATAAGTTTCTGGCAACAATTACAGAACCTATTGCAGATTCGAAGATAACAGGACTATTAGAACAAATTGGAGATATTTTTAAAATACTTTTAGCTATTTTATGTTCGATTTCTTTCATGTTGATTATTGGGACAGCTTTAGTTCTTAAGATTTCTAATAGTGGCATGATGTACAGATAAATAAAAGTTTATAGGTAAAAGCTTAAAACCTAAATATGTAGTAATGTAGGAGAAAAATGATTGAGTTTATTAGTTCTTGGGCAAAAAGTTTGGGATTAGCAATAGTTATAGTATCAATTTTAGAAATGTTGCTACCAAACAATAAAAATAAAAAATACATAAGGATGGTAATGGGGATTTATATATTATTTAATATAGTGTCACCATTTATAAGTAATAAAGATATATTTAATATAGATGATTTAGACATAGAAAAATATGCAATGGAACAGGAAACCTCATCACAATTAACAACAGAAGAAGTTGACCAAATCTCAATGAATAAAAGAATTGAAGAGTTATATATTGAAGAATTAGAGAAAGATATAACTCAAAAATTAGAAGAACAAGGATATAAAGTAGAAAGTTGCAAAGTAAAAGCTACTATCTCAGATGAAGAAAACGAATCAGGGATAGAAGAGATTAAAATTAAAGTCAAAAAATCAGAAAATAGTGAACAACAAACTCAAAATAGTGAAAATCAAGAAGGAAACATAGAAAATAAAGTAGTTACTGAAATACAAAAAATCAAAAAAATAGACACAAGTATTAATAACGAAAATTCAAATAGTAGCACAACAAACGATACCAACAATGTCGATAATGAAAATATCAGCGATGTATCAAAAGCAGACATTCAAAATATAAAAAAGTTTTTAATTGAAGAATATGAGGTGAACGAGAAATGCTTAAAGATAAATTAAATAAGTTAATAGGAAAACACGAAAATGAAGGAGAAAACAATAATAAAAAGAAGATAGAAAATCTGGTTTTTTTAATAGTTCTGGTGATTATTACGGTCGTAATTATAAATATAATATGGAATGGAGATAAGACAACCAATAAAGAACAATCAAATAATGATACGTCTAAACAATTAGCCACAACCAATAATCAAACAATAAATCAAAATCAAATTCAAGGAACAAGCGAAAGTAATTTAGAAACAAGATTAGAAGAAATATTATCGCAGATACAAGGAGTTGGAGCAGTGAAAGTTCTCTTGAATTATTCTGAATCAAGTGAAGTGGTAGCAATGTACAATGAAACTTCAAGAAGCAGCAATACACAAGAAACAGATACAGAAGGCGGATCAAGAACAATTCAAGAAACGGACACACAGAAAGATATAATATATCAAGAGGAAAATGGAGAAAAAACACCAATAACACAAAAAATAGTGCAACCAAAAATTGAAGGAGCGATAATAACTGCAAAAGGAGCAAGTCAAGCTAATGTTAAGACTAACATTATTCAAGCAGTTGAAGCTGTAACAGGGCTAGCGACACATAAGATTCAGGTTTTTGAGATGAACTAGTGGGTTGAAAAATAATTACAATTTTGGCTACTATATGAAAAAATGATCAAAACGGTCACTTCGAACCTGTCCCCAAAGTGACCACAAAAGGAGGAAATTATGAAATTATTAAAGAAAAATCAAATTATTATTTATGTAATTGCATTAATGTTAATGGCAGTTGCCTATTTAAATTATACAACAAATACAGCAGAACAATCAGTACAAGCAAGCATGCAAATGGAAGCAAGAGACGATTCAAATACTGCAAACATTGGAGATGCAACATTAGTAAGCAGTAATGATGTCTTATCTAATACGGATACTGTTAATGAATCTTCAGTTAATGATACCACTGCTAGTAATACAGAAAGTTTAAATACTATAAATAATGAAAATACTACAAATACAACAAGTGATAATTCTAATGACAATAGGGAAACTACACAGACGAATGCACAAACAAGTACAGATGATGACTATTTTACAAAGTCAAAATTAGAAAGAGATACTATGTATTCTCAAATGCTAGAAAGTTACGAAAATATATTAAATAGTACAAATAGCTTAGAAACGCAAAAACAATCAGCAACTGATGAAATTAAAAAAATAAATGATACTAAAAATAGTATTATGATTTGTGAAAGTTTGATTCAAACAAAAGGTTTTGAAAATAGTATAATTTTTGTAAATGGAGATAGTATAAGTGTTATTTTGAAAAGTGATGAATTAACTCAAGAAGAAGTAGCACAAGTTCAAAATATTATTTCAAGAGAGATGAATTGTGAAATTGAAAACATACATATTTCAACTAAATAAAGTTATTAGATGTTTGTGAGAGATATAGATATAGTGTAACAATAAATAAGAAAATGACAGAAATTATGCGATTTTTTCTGTCATTTCACGTACATATTTACCAAGTTCTTCATCTGTTAATTCTAATTCTCTAATTAATGATTTTAGCACATCTCTTCTAGGCAAATCTTCTTCATTATCTATTCTAACATATTGTCTTAAACTAATACCAAGAATAGAGGCCATCTTTTCTTGAGTATATTTTTTTGCTAATCTTTTTTCTTTTATCATAACTATCACCTCTTAGTAAAACTATAAAAATTATGTCATATTTTTGTCGAAAAATGTATTGACACTTAATGACATCGTTAGGGACGTGTCCCTAAAAAACAAAAAATCATCATTTTAGCATGTCCCAAAAAAGCAAAAAAAATTTTTGGAAAGTGTTGTAAAAATATTTTTTATTGATATAATAAGAAGGTGAGTGATGAAAAGAAAGGAAGGATTTAAAATGTTAAAGAAAGTAGGAATTCTTGCAAATGGAGGAGATGTTTCAGGTTTTAATGCTGTAATAAGAGCGATTGTAAAAACAGCTGAAAATCATGGAGTAGAATGTTATGGAATAATAGATGGATATAATGGATTATTAAAAAAGGATTTTGAGCTATTATCAACAGCTGCAAATGGTGAGGCGTTAGGAATATTACCAAAAGGAGGTTCAATAATAGGTTCTTCAACAAATTCAAACCTATTTAATTACAAAGTAGTAAATGAAGATGGAAGTGTTGAATATAAAGATTTATCTGACCAAGCAATACAAAATATTAAAGATTTCGGATTTGATTGTATATTTACACTTGGAGGAGATGGTACACAAAAATCAGCAAGAGATTTTTCAACGAAAGGTGTTAATGTAATTGGAGTGCCAAAAACAATAGATAATGATGTTGCATGTACAGAAATTACATTTGGATATAATACGGCTGTATCAGTTGCTATGGAAGCGTTAGACAGATTACACACAACAGGGGCAACACATCATAGAATAATGGTACTTGAAGTTATGGGAAGATATGCTGGTTGGATAGCACTAGAAGCAGCAATTGCAGGAGGAGCAGATGTTGCATTAATTCCGGAAATTCCATATGATATAAATAGTGTTGTAAGTAAAATTGAAAACAGAAGAAAAAGGGGTAAAAACTTTAGTGTAGTTGTTGTAGCAGAAGGTGCAAAACCAAAAGATGGAGAAATAACTATTATGGGAACAAGAGATAATGGTGCAGGAGTTGACAATACAAAACTAGGCGGAATTGGACAAAAAATAGCACAGCAATTGCAAGAATTAACAGGATTAGAAGCTAGAAATACAACTTTAGGTTATATGCAAAGAGGTGGAACACCAACAGCATTTGATAGAGTCCTATCAACTAAATATGGAACAAAAGCAATGGAATTAGCTTTAGAAGGAAAATTTGGTACATTAGCAGTAATTAAAAATGGAAAACTAGATAGCGTATCATTAGAAGAAGTTGTAGGAAAAAATACAAAAATTGGAGCAGTTTCAGGTAATACTGAAGAAAGTAATTTAAGAAGAGTTCAAATGGATGATGATTTGATGAAAACTGCAAGAGATATAGGAATTAATTTTGGAGACTAATGGTCAGTATGGATAAATAAAATTTTATCCATACTATTTTTTTACAATCATATTACATTTATATTACGTTTCTGTTATTTTAATTGTAAAAAAAGGTTATTATGTTATAATTTGGGTAGAATAAAATTACGAAGGAGGAACGTAGAATGTTAAAATCAAATGTTGCATGGAGTACAAATGAAGACAGCTATACACAAGGAAAGGAAACTGCAGAAAAAGCAGTAGTAGATTTAGTTCAAACAAAAGTAGCATTTTTATACACGTCAGTAGACAGCGATGTAAAAAAAGTTTTAGAAGGTGCAAAATCAGAATTAGGAACAGCACCAATCATAGGATGCACATCTAGTGCTGGAATAATAACACCAGACGGATTTATTTCAGGAGAAAAAGGATTCACAGGAATTTTAGCTCTAGGAGATCCAGAATTAGAAGTTGGAGTAGCAGGTTCAGCAAAACAAAAAACAGCAAGAGAAACAGGAAGAAAAGTTGCTGAAGAAGCTATGAAAAAAGCAGGTAAAGACGTACCACCAGCATATTTTTATATGGTTGCATCACCAGGAGAAGAAGAAGACTATGTAAAAGGAATTGAAGATGTAATAGGTAGAGTTCCAATCTTTGGTGGAAGTGCAGCAGATAATACTGTTGAAGGAAAATGGAGCATTTATACAAATGATTCAGTATTCAATGATGGAGTTGCAGTAGCATTTTTCTACACAGATAAACCAATGGCAAATGTATTTACAGGAGAATACAATGAAACAACAAATTCAGGAGTAATCACAAAAGTTAAAGATAAAAGAACATTAGTAGAAATTGATGGAGTACCAGCAATTAAAAAATATGCAGAATGGACAGGAGCAAAATTAAAAGACCTAGATGCAAATAATTTATTAGTAACAACAATAACAAAACCATTAGGAGTTAAAGATAGATTAGGAGATTTAGTTGCAATAAGACACCCAATGTATGGAAACAAAGACAAATCAATGAATATAGGAGCAAACCTTGCTGAAAACACAGCAATAATCCAAATGGAAGCAACTGTTGATGAACTTATCAATTCAACAGGAAAAACAATGAAAGAAGTAAATAAAGAACTACCAACAGACGCAGGAGCATATCTATTAGTTCACTGTGGAGGAAGAAGATTAGGAATTGGAGATAGAATTGATGAAGTTGCAAAACAATTGAAAAAAGAAGCAAAAGGAGTTCCATTTATTGCAGTATTCACATTTGGAGAATATGGTGTATATGACCATGGCTCAAACACAACAGGAGGTTTAATGCTTTCATTTACAGCATTTGGTAAATGAAGAGAAGGGGAAAAACCACAAACTCAAGAAAACAATAAATATGAATGTAAAACAGAAATATATCACACAAAAAATGGTCAAGAAGAAGTAATGGTATGTAAAGTACCAGACCAAAATAAAAAGGAGGGAGCAACTGTGAAAAATTTAATAGGATATGAATGGAAAGAAGCATCTAATGGAGCTACAATAGAAGTTGTTAATCCAGCAACTCAAGAATTAATTGATACAGTTCCAAATGTTACAGATGAAGATGTAGATACAGCAGTAAAAGTAGCTGTGGAAGAACAAAAGAAATGGGAAAAAGTATCAATCTATGATAGAGCAGATATATTATATAAATTTGTTGATTTAGTAGAGGAAAATAAAGAAAGATTAGCAACATTATTATCAAATGAAACAGGAAAACCAATCAAAGAAGCAAGAGCAGAAGTTGCAAATGTTAGAATCGGAACAAGAGGATTTATAGAAAAAGCAAAACATTTCTATGGAGAAAGCATACCAGCAGGAAGTGAAGCTGGACAAGAAACAACAATGCAAATAACAAAAAGATACCCAATAGGAGTAATTGCAGCAATAATCCCATTCAACTTCCCAAGTGACTTATTCTGCCAAAAAGTACCACCAGCATTAATGATGGGAAATAGCATAATAGTAAAACCATCAAACTACAACCCATTAACATTAATTGAATATGTAAAATTAATGATTGAAGCAGGAGTACCAGCAGGATGTATTCAAATATTAACAGGAGATGGACCAACAGCAGGTCAAGCGTTAGCAAGACATCCAGGAGTTCACTTAGTATCATTAACAGGCGGAACAGCAGCTGGAATCCAAACAATGGGAACATGTTCTCAAAACTTAACACATGTAATGCTAGAACTTGGTGGAAATGATGCATTCATCTTCTTAGAAGACGGAGATATGGACTTAGCAGTAAAAGAAACAATCTGGGGAAGATTATATAATGGTGGACAAGTATGCTGTGCAAGTAAACGTTTCTTAATTCACAATTCAAGAAAACAAGAATTTATAGATAGAATGAAAGAAGTAATAGCAAACTTAAAAGTTGGAGATCCAATGCAAGAAGATACAGATATGGGACCAATGATTAATATAAATGCTGCAAAAAGAATAGAAGATCAAGTAAATCAAATGGTTTCAGAAGGTGCAACAATTGTATGTGGAGGAAAAAGAGAAGATGCATACTATTATCCAACAATACTTGACAATGTAACAAAAGACATGGAAGTTGCAAAAGACATGGAAATATTCGGACCAGTAATATCTGTTATTGGATTTGATGATGTAGAAGAAGCAATTGAAATTGCAAACCAATCATCATATGGATTATGTGGATGTGTAATATCAAAAGACTACTCAAGAGCAATGAAAATAGCAGACAGACTAGAATGTGGAGGAGCAGTAGTAAATGGAGCAAGTTTCTATCGTTCATTTGAAATGCCATTTGGAGGCTGGAAACATTCTGGAATTGGAAACGAGGGTGTAGCAACTACACTTGCAGAAATGTCAAGGTTAAAGACAATAGTGCTAAAAAATATACTTTAGAGGGATTAGGGGGACGGTCCTAAAAATCCCTAAAATCAGGGATTTAGGGACGGACCTTGAAAAGAGGGGATCAGAAAAAGCAATTTCAATCCCTTCTATGTATGTAATAAACAACTAAATGAGAAAGGAACAATATTATTATGGATAAAAAGAAAAAGATAATTATAATTTCTGTTGTATCTTTAGTTATAATCGCATTAATTGTTGGACTTATAATTTTCTTTGTTACGAGAAATAATAATGGTGAAGAAGGAACGACGATTGCATCAAATTCATCCAAAATAGCTAAATTATATGACGATTTAAACAAGGAGCAATCATTTAGTTTTACGACAACACTTGATGATAATAACAAAGAAATCTATGCAAAAAATGGCAATACCGCATATACAGATACAATATATGATGGAGAAGAATCAAAATTCATCATAAGAGATGGAAACTCATATTTATTAAGAGATTCTGATAAAGTTTACTACACATATCAAAATAATGAAGTTAACCTAAATAAAATATTAGAACAGCTTAATGAAATTAAAGATACTGAGTTAGTAGAAGGTAAAGAAGAAATTGAAGGCAAAAATTACAATTATGAAGAATATACAGGTATTACAAATTTTGCAATCAAATTAACTGATGAGAATAACTCAGAAAACGTAAAAACTAGATTTTATTTTGATGGAAATGATTTAGTATATATAAAAACTATTGTAGGAGACAGCCAAGAATTATTAAGAGTTGAAATTTCTAATGACGTGGATAGCAATCTATTTGAAATACCAAATGACTATGTGAGTCGTTAGGGACGTGCCTTAATAATATTGCTTAAAAAATTTAATGGGAGGTGTGTCCCTTTTGTTTCAAAATGAAACGATTTGGCACGTCCCCAAAAGAAGGAGGAATTTAAAATGGCAACAAAATTTGTTTTAAATGAAACATCATATTTCGGAAAAGGAGCAAGAGAAGAATTAGCAGGAGAAATCCAAAAAAGAGGTTTCAAAAAAGTATTTTTAGTAAGTGATAAATCTTTAGTAGAAGCTGGTGTAACAGCAAAAGTTGAGGAGGTTCTAAATAAAGCAAATATTCCATATGTTTTATATGATGAAATAAAACCAAACCCAACTATAAAAAATGTAACAGATGGAGTTGAAGCTTGCAAAAAAGCTGAAGCTGATTTAATTGTAGCAGTAGGTGGAGGTTCAAGTATAGATACAGCAAAAGGAATTTCAATTGTAATGACAAATCCAGAAAGAAGTGATATTAAATCTTTAAATGGAGCATCTAACACAGTAAATAGAGGAATGCCACTTATAGCATTACCTACAACAGCTGGAACAGCAGCAGAAGTTACAATTAACTACGTTATAACAGACGAAGAGGCTGAAATCAAAATGGTTTGTGTAGATCCAAACGATATTCCAATTTTAGCAATAATAGATTCTGAATTAATGGCATCAATGCCAAAAGGATTAGCAGCAGCAACAGGTATGGACGCATTAACTCATGCTGTTGAAGGATATATAACAAAAGCACATAATGAGATGTCAGATATGTTTCATATGAAGGCTATAAAAATGATATTTAAGTATCTACCAGCAGCCGTAAATGAAAAAGATCCAGAAGCAGTTGAAATGATGGGACTTGCTCAATATATAGCAGGTATGGGATTTTCAAATGTAGGACTTGGAATAGTTCATTCAATGGCTCACCAATTAGGTGCTGTATATGATACACCACATGGAATTGCAAATGCTATGTTACTTCCAACAGTTATGAGATTTAATGGAGAAGACCATGCAACAGCCCAAAGATTTAGAGAAATTTTAATGAATATAGGTAGACCTGATGCTGAACATTTAAACGACCAAGATGTTATAAATACTTTTGTATGGATGATTTCTGAATTAAGCAAAGCAGTTGGAATTACAACTACTATTAAAGATTATGGAGCTAAAGAAGAGGATTTTGAAATGCTTGCTGAAAAAGCTATGAATGATCCTTGTAAGCCAGGAAACCCAAGAGATGTTTCTAAAGAAGATTTTATTGAATTATATAGAAGAGCTATGTAATTATTAAATAGCAAGTATATTACTGAGTCGCAAAATTTGATTTTGTGGCTCAATTTGAATTTAATTAATAGTTATGATATAAATGTGATATAATAGGAAAAATTAAAGCAAAATTAGGAGGAAAAATGTCTTTAATAGAAGTAAAAAATCTAACAAAAACATATAAAATAATAAAAAAAGAAGACGGATTAATGGGATATTTCAAAAATCTAATAAGGCCTAAATATGAAGAATTTAAAGCAGTAAAAAATATAAACTTCAACATTGAAGAAGGAGAATTAGTTGGATATATAGGAGAAAACGGAGCAGGAAAATCAACAACTATCAAAATGCTAACAGGTTTACTGACTCCAACTTCAGGTGAAATAATAATAGATGGAATAATACCATATGAAAAAAGAATTGAAAACAACAAAAAAATAGGAGCAGTATTTGGACAAAAAACACAATTATGGTGGGATTTGCCAGTAATAGAGTCTTTTAGACTAATAAAAAAGATGTATAAAATTCCAGAAGGCGAATATAGAAAAAATTTAAAAAATTTTACAGAATTATTACAGTTAGAAGATTTACTTGAAAAGCAAGTAAAAAATTTGAGTTTAGGCCAAAAAATGAGATGTGAGATTGCAGCAACTTTTTTGCATATTCCAAAAATTGTATATTTAGATGAACCAACAATTGGATTAGATGTATTAGTAAAAGAAAATATAAGAAAGTTTATTAAAGATATAAACAAAGAGAAAAAAACAACAGTTATACTTACAACACATGACTTAAAAGATATAGAAGATGTATGTGATAGAATTATCTTATTAGATAAAGGGCAAATAATTTATGATTATGGAAAAATAGAAGATATCCATATGAAAGAAGCAGAATTAGAAGATATATTAAAAGAGATATACAGGGGAGCAAAAATATGTTAAAAACAATGCTAGAATTAGGAAAAATACACTTTAAAGAATATACAATTTATAAATCAAACTTTTATTTATTTACACTTAATAGAATAGTGGAAGTAATTGTATACATTTTCGTGTGGCAAGCAATATACATGCAAACAGGTGATGCAGGAGGATATACAATAGAAGAAATGGTCACATATTACATATTAGTAGTAACTTTATCATCAATAGTACTTTGGGGAGTTAATGAAGATATGGCACATGCTATAAGAAACGGAAGAATAAATAAAGAACTATTAAGTCCTATATCATATTTTAAATATTATTTTGGAATTTATCTAGGAGAGATAGGATTTGCAATACCTGTATCAGTAGCAGTATTAATTATATGTTCAATATTCTGGCACATCGTTTTACCTACAAGTTGGATTAATATGCTTCTGTTTTTATTAGTAATCGTACTGATATTACCAACTTCTTTTTTTATACCAGAATACAGATAATTTAGCAGGTTGGAACTTTCAACAGATTCTTTTATTATATGGTGTAACATTAATATCAATAGGAATCCTAGACTTTTGTTTTGACTCTTTATATGATATAGGATCAAAGTATATTAAACAAGGAGAATTTGATAAAATCTTATTGAGACCAGTACATCCACTATTATCAATTATAGGAGAGTCAAAAGCATTTACAGCCATTGCATATTTTGGCTTAGGATTATTTATAACAATAAAAATGCTGATTGAATTAGCTATCCCTATAACTTTTATACTAATATTAAAAATAGTATTTTTTAGCATTGTAGGAGCGTTGATTTTAGGAGCAATTCAGACTATATTAAGTATTACATCTTTTTGGACATATAAATCTAATGAAATAATTTGGACATTTATCCGTATGCATTCTTTTGCTAAATATCCAATTGATATATATAATGGATTTATAAAATTTTTAATAACATTTATTTTACCGTTTGTATTTGTTGCATACTATCCAACTATGGATTATTTAGGAATGGGAAATCACTTAATGTATTTATCTCCAATAATTGCAATTGTTTTATGGGTAATAGCAATAAAAGTATGGGATTTAGCACTTAAAAAATATAGGAGTACAGGTAATTAAAAAAAGATTTAATATATTTTTCCTTCGAATAAATGTAAGATTTTTAAAATATTCCTTTGAAAAATGTGAAAATATTCAGAATTTTCATTTGAATTTATGTAATAAATATGCTATAATATGTATATAATAACAGAGGAGAGTGATTTTTATGTATCGTGAAAAATTAAAAGAACTCGAACTATGGAAAAATTCAAACGATAGAAAGCCACTTATTATTAGAGGAGCTAGACAAGTAGGTAAAACTTGGATAATGCAAGAATTTGGAAATAAAAATTATGAAAAAGTTGCATATATAAATTTTGATGGAAATGAAAGAATGGAAAGATTATTCCAAGGTGATTTTGATATAGAAAGATTAATTGAAGGATTGAAAATAGAAACTGGTGTAAACATCGAAAAAGAAAATACATTATTAATTTTTGATGAAGTACAAGAAGTACCAAAAGCATTGACATCGTTAAAATACTTTTATGAAAATGCTAATGAATATAATATTATAGCAGCAGGTTCATTACTTCGGTGTAGCTTTACATGAAGGAACATCATTCCCTGTTGGAAAAGTTGATTTTATGGATTTATATCCATTAAACTTCAAAGAGTTTCTTATAGCAATAGGAGAAGAAGAACTTTCAAAATTAATAGATAAAAAAGATTGGAATTTAATCAATATTTTTAAAGACAAATATATTGATTTATTAAGAAAATATTATTTCATTGGTGGAATGCCAGCAGCAATAAACAAATATATTGAAACAACAGATTTTAAACAAGTAAGAAAGACTCAAAATCAACTATTGAAAGCATATGAAGAAGATTTTTCAAAACATGCACCTAGTGAAATAGTACCAAGATTAAAAATGTTATGGAATAGCATACCAGCTCAATTGGCTAAAGAAAATAAAAAATTTATTTATGGACTAATAAAAGAAGGAGCAAGAGCTAGAGAATATGAACTGGCATTATCATGGTTAATTGATTGTGGACTTGTATATAAAATTGATAGAATCAATAAACCTAATATTCCACTTATTGCATATCAAGATACAAGTGCATTTAAACTATATACTTTTGATGTAGGTCTTTTAGGAGCAATGACAAAAATAGATGAGAAAATTCTATTAGAAGGAAGCAAGATTTTTACAGAATTTAAAGGTTCATTTACTGAACAGTTTGTCTTAACAGAATTGAAGTCAAACAAGGACATTCCTATTTTTTATTGGTCAGCTGAAAAAGCAACAGCAGAAGTTGATTTTATTATACAATTAGGAATTGATGTTGTTCCAATTGAAGTAAAGGCAGAACAAAATTTAA
>CALXCG010000035.1 GCA_944386745.1 uncultured Clostridia bacterium
CTTGGTTTTATTGATAATTCATTATTACTTTCAGTATACAAACTATTATCACCTGTAAAACCATACTGTTCTTTCACAATATTTATTCTTTCATTTTCTTCTTCAGAATTAGTATTTTCTATCTCTTCTTGTTCTCCTATATTTTCTTGTTCTTCAACAACATTATCTTGAGTTGCTACCTGATTATTATCAGCTTCTGGCTCGTTATCTTTATTTCTTGTATTTATATAGAAAATAACTGCTATTACTACTATTATTATTAATATAATAATTGGTATTAAAAATTTTTTATTAAATTTCATCTAACCATTCCTCTTTCATTTATTAATAGTAACTATTCATTTCTTAACATATTTATTGTAGCATTAATATATTTACCTGCAAAATTTTGATTTACTACATCTGAATGACTCCATACTGTTGCTGGCATTTCTACTAATGTAGATCTACAATTTCTTAAAGAAGCTCTTGCCCAATTAACTAGATATCCAGTACCAAATGAATCAATATGTTTGCTCATTCCAAATTGACTTCTATAATATGAACCTAGTCCTGAATCTCCTATTGTTTCATTTAGCCAACCATGTAAATCAACTACTATGTTTCTTCCACTTGTTGATTGATGAGAAGTTAAGAAATCTCTCAAGCTTGCTGCCTCAGTTGCTTGGAATCCTGCTGTTCCATTATAGTTTCTTCCACTATATGTTTGATATTTTGTTCCACTTATATGCCAACATCTATTTAAATCTATACCTGCATTTCCTGGTGCATTACTATATAAAGATAATCTTCCTGGTCCATTATTTGACCAGCCATAATTTGCTCCATCTGGATTTACTGAAGGTAATATATATATCGTCCATTTATTTTCTATACCCATATCTTGCATTTGAATTAATCTATTTTTAAATTCTTCTGCTATATATGTTAATTCTTTTCCATCATAATTCCATTGATCTTCAAATCCATGTACAGAAAATACTGCAAACATTACATTTGGACCTTTTCCTATTTTATAGTATTTTAAATCTTGCCCCCTTGAATCTCCTATTGATTTTAATCCACTTACTCCATATGTACCAGTTGAATAATTAATTTTTTGTAATTTTATAACATTACTTTGAATATTTCCTTTAAATCCTGGTGATACACCTAAATCTTTATCAAATAAATTTACTCTTACTGTTTTTGGTTGCACTATATTTCTTAGATCTCCTGTTTCAGCCTCTAAATAATATTGTTTATTTACATCAATATTACTTATATTTTCATCAAAATAATATGTATTTCCCCATTCTTGTTTAACATACATTTCTTTTGAATAAGTTCCATCTGTTGATTTTAGTCTTACTATTGGATTAAATTCAGGTACAGTTGATACACCATTTACCCATTCTACATATATAACTGTTCCAGCAAGATATGGACTTCCATTTGCAGATGCTGTTAAATATATATCATTTAATTGTGTAGCTATACTTCCTAAATAAGTTTTAGCTATCAATGAAATATTATTTTTACTATCTATATTTACAGTATATTTAAAATTTTTATATTGCCCCTTCTTTGTAGAAAAATTAACTTTTGTAGCTTTATTTTCAGACTCATTTCTAAAGTCTCCTGATTCCATTTCTAAATAATATTGTTTATTTACATCTATTCCTTCTATATATCCATCAAAATAATATGTATTTCCCCAAACTTGGCTCACAAACATTTCTTTTTCATATGTTCCATCAATTGATTTTAATTTCATTTTTGGGATATACTCAGGTACTGTTGATGTTTCATTTACCCATTCTACATATATTACATTTCCATTTATATAACTATAACCTTTATCTGTATTTGTTAAGGTGAATTGTGTAATTTCATTTGTTGCATCACCATAATATACAATTTTTTTAATATTAATAGTATTATCAGAATTTACATAAATATCGTATGCATAATCACTATATTTTCCTGTTTTATTTAAAAAGTTTAATGTTGCCTTTTTGTTTTCAGAAATATTTTTACTATCTCCAGATGCTGTTCTTATATAATATTTCTTACTTGTATCAATTCCATCTATATATCCGTCAAAATAATATGTATTTCCACTTATTTGTTTTACAAATAAAGTTTTTACAATTTCACCATTCTCAGTTTCTAATGTAACAATTGGATTTTTTTCTGGAACTGTTGATATTCCATTAACCCACTCAACATATATTAAATTTCCATAAATGTATGAATTTCCTTTAGCTATATTTGAAATTCCAAAACTTTCAATTTGACTTAAAGCATCTCCAACATATGTTATTTTTTGAAATACTAATTGGCTATTTTGTAATAAAACATTGTAATCTTTATATTCTCCTAATTTTTTATTGCTCAATTTCAAATTAGATACTTTATGTTCTGATACATTGTTTTCGTCTCCTGATGCAACTTCAAAATTATATTTTTTATTAAAATTTTTACCATCTATAAAGACATCAAAGTAATATGTATTTCCCCATTCTTGTTTAACAAAGCATTCTTGACTTTCGCTGTTTTCATCATCTTTTAATGTCACAGTAGGATTTTTACTTGGTACTGTAGATAACCCATTTATCCATTCTATAAAGATAAATTTTCCCCAAATATATCCTTTTCCACTACTATTTTTAGCAAAATGAATTTCTAGTAATTCATGTGATGTATCTCCTATATATGTACTAGCACTTTGCAAAGAGTTTGTTTGTACTTTTAAATCTTGTTCTGATGTTACTACATTTTGTTCATTAACAGTATTACTTTCGTTTTTAGATAATTTTTCTTCCATAATATTTTGACTTATTGCCATACTAATATTTGATGTTTGAAATATTAATACTAGCATAATAAGCATTAATGAAATAACTTTAAAACTTTTTTTCAATTTACACACCCCTTTAATATTTTATAAAATATTAGAGTAATACTAAAAACTTTATTTATATTGATTATCTATTTCTTTTAAAATAACATCATGTGCGCTTCCTTCTGAAATACTAACATCTGAAACAAGTGTTAATCTTGCTTTTTCGTGAAATTCTGGAATTGTGATACTTCCACAGTTACACATTGTAGATTTAATTTTAGCAACAGTTATAGCTAAATTATCTTTTAATCTTCCTGCATATGGTATGTATGAATCAACACCTTCCTCAAAAGAAAGTTTTTTATCTCCTCCCATATCATACCTTTGCCAGTTTCTTGCACGATTTGAGCCTTCTCCCCAATACTCTTTAACATATCCATTTCCTCTTTTTACAACTCTTGTTGGACTTTCATCAAATCTTGCAAAATATCTTCCCATCATTACAAAATCTGCTCCTAATGCTAAAGCAATTGTAATATGATGGTCATGTACTATTCCACCATCTGAACAAACTGGAATATATACTCCTGTTTCTTTAAAATATTCATCACGTGCTGCAACCACATCTATTAATGCTGATGCTTGTCCTCTACCTATACCTTTTGTTTCTCTAGTGATACAAATAGAACCTCCACCAACACCAACTTTAATAAAATCTGCTCCTGCTTCTGCTAAGTATCTAAATCCTTCTCTATCAACAACATTTCCTGCACCTATTTTTACACTATCTCCATATTTTTCTCTTACAAAATCAATTGTTCTTTTTTGCCATATAGAATATCCATCTGAAGAATCCATACAAATCAAATCTACTCCAGCGTCTACTAATGCTGGAATTCTTTCTTCATAATCTCTTGTATTGATTCCTGCTCCAACTATGTATCTTTTATTTTCATCTAATAAAGAATTTGGATTGTTTTTCCTTTCTTCATAATCTTTTCTGAATACTAAATATTTTAAGTTTTCTTGTTCATCTAAAATTGGTAAACATGCAATCTTATTTTCCCAAATTATATCATTTGCTTCTGCAAGACTAATCCCTTCATGAGCCCATACTGTTTTGTCTTTTGAAGTCATGAAATTATCTATTGGGGCATTCATATCATCTCTTGAAATTCTATAATCTTTATCTGTAACAAGTCCTATAAATTTTCCATTTGCTGTTCCATCTTCTGTAATCATTACTGTTGAATGTCCTGTTTCTTTTACTAATTCAATAACTTCTTTTAAAGGTGTTCCTGATTTTACATTTGAATCACTTATAATAAATCCTGCTTTGTGTTTTTTTACATGTCTAACCATTGCAGCTTGTGATTCAATTGATTGTGAACCATAAATAAATGCAACTCCTCCTTCACGAGCAAGTGCAATTCCCATTTCTTCACCAGAAACTGATTGCATTATTGCAGATACCATTGGTACATTTGCATAATACTTTGGTTCTTCTCCTTTTTTGTATTTTACTAAAGGTGTTTTTAATGATACATTATTTGGTATGCACCTCTCATCTGTTAAATTTGGTAATAATAAGAACTCATTAAATGTTCTTGAAATATCTTCTAAGATTTTTGCCATTTTGTTTTCTCCTTTCTAAAATTAATAAAAATATAAAGTGCAATTAAAACTATTCCACATATATATTCTGGTAAATAATACATAAAATAGCTAGCTGGTGCTGTTAAAAATACTACTGCAGTTTTTGCTAATAATGATAATGATAATATACTAAAAATAAAATCTTTTTTTATTGCACTTATTATCATTATTATAAATATACCTATCATTACTGGTATTGCATTCCAAAAAACTGGTCTTATCAATGTATTTTCATATTTGCCTGCCCCAAGTAAAAACATTTCAATTTCGTTTTTTAATTCTTTATTAATTGGGTTCATTATCTCAAACTTACTTAAGAACAATTCTATAGAAGCATTTGTAGAATTTTCTTTGCTATAATAGTCTGTAAAATTACCCAATTCTCGATATTCTGTATTCATTCCATTAGTTGCAAAAAATGTTTTAAATCTTGCATTTAGAAAACAAATTGGATTGTTTATTAAAATATCTGCATATGCTTTATAAAATTCTCCCTTATGGTCTTGATAGTTTTCTTGGAATAAAGTATCTGAATATTTCCAATAACTTTCTATATCATTATAGTTTGGATTCTCTTTAATCAATTCTAGATTAAATACTTGATTTATTTTTTCTAAATCTTCTTGTATATTTTCTCCTTTTAAATCATCTTGTAGCATTACTGATAATGGATTTATGAAAACAACTAAACTATATTTATCATTTGATGGGACTATTTTACTATATCCTATATAAGTGCAAATATTAACAAGAAGCATTAATCCTACAATATACACTTTTCTTAAATTCTTATATGTAACTGCCATTAATATTGGAATAAAGAATATAAATATCATTCCTTCACTTCTCCATAATATAAGCACTGCACTTAATAGATATAATAATAGAAGTTTTTCTTTTCCAATTTGCCTTTTATCTAAATAATCAAATATTAATGTAACAAATAACAATAATAGAAAATATGTATATAATTGTAATCTCAATACATATAAATTGTTAATTAATATTGCTGGCAATAAAAACACTATATAAATTATAATATTATATAATTTTTTTCCAAATTTCAATTCTACTTTAGTATTTAAAAATGCAACAATTAAACTAATAATAATCATTTGAATTATTGTGATTCCAACAGGAGATGGTATTATTAATAATGAATACGCAAAAACTAATTGCGTTATAATAGACTGCCACGTAAATACCGAACTTGCTTGTACTTCATATATTACAAACATCTCATCCCATACCCAATAACCTGGCCATATTAGCATTAAAAAAATTACCATCAATCCTAAATAAATCAAAAAATGTTTTAGAAATTTTTTACAAAACACATCTCCTGTTATAATTTTTCTTACAAATCTTACTAAATAAAAGCTAATTATAAAAATTATAATAGCAAAAGAAATCAATATAAAATGATAAAAATTTATATTTTTTGCTTCAGTATTAAACACTATATCCTTAGATACTCCCATTGAAAAAGCTAAGAATATTATTGTTAATATACAAGTAAATATCCATTGTTTTTTGTCTTTTAACAATTCTCTCATTATATTTTTCTCCCCTTAGAGTTCTTTGTATAAGTTTATTATGATTTATTTATAAATATTTGTAATTCTTCAGGTGTTCCTAAACAATTCACTTCATTGTATGGAATTTCTATAATTCTTACATCTTTATTTTCTTTAATTAATTGATTATACATCGGAGCTATATATTTCTCTCCCTTTTCAAGATTTTTATCATCTTTATAATAAATATCATAAACTCTTTTATATTCTGATGCAGATTTAAAATAATATGCTCCAACACTTGCATTATCTGAAATTTTTACTTTTTCTTTTACTTCAATTGCTTTACCTTCATCATTTAGTTTCACAAAACTCCAATGATCTCCTGGCGCATTAAAGCATGGTATACACCCATCACCTTTAATATCAGATTTTTTAAAATATTGTGGATTTATATTAGTGTCTATATTATATATCATTATTTCATCATCATCATTACATTTATCAACAGCTATTTTAGCAGTCTCTGCTTGTCCAGATGTTAGTCTATCTAAATTGATGATTTCATAATTTTTTATATCAATCTTTTCACATTGTTTTTCTATAAAATTATCAATATTATCTTCTTTTCTTACGATAAATATAAATTTAGAATCTTTTTTAAAGTCTTCCAAACTTTGCATAGACCATTCAAACAATGTTTTTCCTTTAGCTTCTATCATAAATTTTGGAACATTGTATCCAGCTTTTCTAAATCTACTTCCTAATCCTGCCATTGTTATAATATTACAAAACATTTTAATCCCCCTTTAATCTATCCTTTTCACATAGTTCATTTAATTCTTCAACACTATTTTCTAGTAATTCTCTAGGTCTTATGGCTCTATCATCTATATAAAAGCCATTTTCTCCAGGCCATGGCTTTCCATATATAATTTCATCATATGGAATTTGCCATTTTTCTAGCCAATTAATTATTATTTTAGCAGTATTCGCATTAATCAATCCAATATTACCATCATATGTTTTCATGTTTCTTGATGTAAATATTAGTATATTAAATCCTTGCTCTTTTAATTCTCTAATTTTACTTACTATTTCTGGGAAAGGTTTTAAATCTTCGTATTTTTCTTCCTTTTTCTTAATTGGACATATAGTCCCATCTAAATCAAATATATATGTTCCATATTTATTTACCATTTTTTAGTTCCTCCAATATTCTAATTGAATTAAGTATAAATCCCAATACTTTCTTTTGATTATCTATATGCAAAGGTAACATTGATAAAAATAATGACAATTCAAAAATTCTAATTAACCTATAATTGTATCCATTTTCTTCAACTTTTTTCCTAAACATATCTACGAATTCAGAAGTATCTCTTTTTTCAAGTTTTAACTCCAAACACATATCATTATTTATAATTATATCTGCCATATCATAATTAAAGAAATCATAATTTCCACAGATTGAATGTGAAAGTTTTGCTAAATCATAATAAGGATCCATCCATAATTCTTCTTCCTTTGTTGCACCTTTAACATCTATAAATTTTAGTAATTCTATATCTTTATAATAAATCATATTTGAAAAGCATAAATCCCCATGTCCTATTGTTTCCAAATATTGAAATTCATTTTTGCTTATCGCTTTATTATATATTTTTAAATAATCATCTATTATCTTTTCTAAAGAATCATATTTTGTATTTACTTTTATAATTTGATCTATTGTTTTATATTCTTCAAATTTTTTTAAGTCTTCAAATCTATCTTTTACTTTTTGAACATATAATTTTTGCATATTATTAAAATATTTTTCTTTATTCACATTTCTTTTAGAACGATTAACAATAAAAAACATTATTTTATCAATTAATTTTTCAAAATCATCTAATGTTATTGCTTCATGAACCCATTGAAGAGCTACATCTGGCGCCTTTATTCTTTCCATACTATATTTAGCCACATTGCCTTCTTCAACATAATTAAATGGTACTACAAACCAACTTTTCATGTTTTCTGGTAATAGATAATAATAATCGTGCTCTGCTTTCATTTTCTTTTTATTAGTAGAACTTTTTGTTACTATATAATCATCACTTTTTATAGAATTAAAATATCTTGCCTCAAATCCTCCTGAAAAAAACTTCAAAAAGTCCGTATATATCGATATGTTTATTAAACAAGTATTAATTCCAATTTCTCTAATTTCTTCATATTTATTAACAATATTTTTTGGTTCAATTAATGTTTCATTTAATAGAAAACTTTTATATTCTTCAAAGCTGTTAAATACTATCATTGTTGGGCTTTCTCTATTTACTACCATTGTTTCATTTATATATTGGCATTTTTCTAGTAAAAGCTTAAAATTTTCTTTATTAGTAATAACTGATGAAGAAAAATAATTTACATATATTTTATTTTGAGTATCATGTTCTAATGTGTTTACTAATTTTCTTGTATCTCTATCAGTTGTAATTTGAATAAATTCTGTTTCTATTCCTAAATCTTGCAAAGTATTTTGTACTATATTTCTTAATCTTTTTCTTCTATATATTATATCTCCATAACTATTTAATCCTACAATCTTACTGATAGAAGAGTTAATTTCATTTCTATTGTCATATATAAAAACTAATTTATTATCCATTTTTGTTTTTCCTTTCTCTAAGCTTTATAAATATATAAATGATTACAAAGATAATTAACATTATACCTATATTAAATTCTGATATATTTACATACTTTGTATTAAATATCATAAATACATCATTTATATAATCTGTAAATATACTTAAACTAAATTCCATATTAAATAATTGATTTATTATTAAATATGCTATTAGATATTCAAATCCCCATATCAGTGCAGATAAGAATATTACTGGCACGCTTCTATATTTTATCATATTTCTAGCTTTTTTATATATTTTTTTCGTTTCATCAATTATTTCTAAATAGATTGTTGATCTTTTACTTCTTCCTTTTTCTAGTACTAATAAATTAAAATATTTATAGGTATTCTCAAATGTTAAATAAATTAAAATTGAGAATACTATAAATAAACTTAATATCACATAAATTGGTGATATTATTTTAAAACTAGAAGCTACAATCATTAAAATCATTAATATTACTGAATCAAAAAATCTATCTATCCAAACTAAAGATATTCCTGCTGAGAAACTTTTTAATTTTTCACCATAGCATATCATTTTATAGAATTCACCTAATTTAAAAGGTATTACAGTATTTATAAATGTAGTTTTCATATATAATTTTACAAATTCTTTTATTGGTATTTTTTCTTCAATTAGTAATATATATAACCTAAACATTCTTAATATATGAATTAATAAAAATATAACTATAATACTTCCTATTATTATAATATCTTCATATTTAATTTGAATATTTTTTACAACTCCACTAAAAATTAATATATATGCCACCATACATATTGCTATTATTTCAATAATTCTTTTAAAATATTTCATTTTACATCCTTTTTTCTATTTATTACTACATATTATATTTGATTTGTAATTTTCTATACTTTTTTCTCTATAATCTTTCTCCATAAATTTTTTATGAGATATCGTATAACTTGCAAGTAATTTTAATACATTAGTTGCTTGTTTAAACATTTTTACATTTGATACTTGATCTTCTTCTTTCCAAGTTATAGGGAAAAAGCAAATATTTTGCTTATAATAATCTATTGCAAAAATCATGCAATAATTAAATACTAGATTATCTGGAAATTTTTTATAATATTCATTTTCTAATGATTTCACTTTATACATATTTAGGCCTGATCCTAAATCATATATTCTCTTTCTAATACATATAGAAAATAATAAGTTATAAACTTTATTTCCAAAAGTCCTAAATTTTGAATAACCTTCAAGTTTTGAACTTTTCATAAATCTTGCACCTAACATACTATCATATTTTCTATATGATTTATCTTTTAATATAGGTAATAAATCCGATATTTGACTTTGATCATCTCCATGCATTACAATTACGTAATCAAAGCCATTTTCTTTTGCATATTTGAAAGCTACTTTATGAGAGCCACCTAAACCATAATTTTCTTCATTTCTCATTAAAGTTATTTTACATTCAAACTCGTTGTTTTTTATATATTCTTTTACCTTTTCTTCTCCATTATCTGTACTTATATTATTTATTATTATTATTTCATTAATGTAGGCTTGTACTTCTTTATTTAATTGTTTTAAAACTCTTATTATTTGTTTTTCACAATTATACATTGGTATAAATAATAGGATTTTGTCTTGCATTTTTAGCTTCTCCTCTCAACATTTTTAATTATTCCTAGACTCTTTAAATTACTATTCCCATTTTAACACAGTATCTGAAAAAAATAAATACTTTACATTATTTTTATACAAAAAAAACGTAGAAATTCAATTTTTCTACGTTTTTCTGCATGTTTATATAATTATCCTTCTACTGGATAAACACTTACTTGTTTTTTATCTTTACCTTTTCTTTCAAATTTAACATTTCCATCTACTAATGCATAAAGTGTATCATCACTACCTTTTCCAACATTAGTTCCTGGATGAACTTTAGTTCCTCTTTGTCTTACTAAGATATTTCCCGCTAAAACAAATTGACCATCAGCTCTTTTTACACCAAGTCTCTTAGACTCGCTCTCTCTACCGTTGTGGCTGCTACCTTGACCTTTTTTATGAGCCATGCTTTCTCACTCCCTTCGGTTTGTTTGATTTTTTATCTCATATATAAAATTAAGCTTCTACTTTTTCTTTAACTTCAGCTTTTTCATCAGCTTTTGCTGCTTTTGTTTCTGCTTTTTTAGCAGCTGTTTTAATAGATGTAATTTCTACTTTTGTATATGGTTGTCTATGTCCTTGTTTTCTTCTATAGTTCTTTTTAGGTTTCATTTTGAAAACAATGATTTTTTTACCTTTACCATGTGAAATTACTTTTCCTTCAACTTTTACTCCTTTAACATAAGGATTTCCTACTTGTACTTTTCCTTCATCAGATACTAAAACAACTTTATCAAAAGTTACTTTTTTACCTTCCTCTGCATCTAATTTTTCAAAAAATACAACATCTCCTTCTGCTACTTTGTATTGTTTTCCACAGCTTTCGATAATTGCGTACATTTAAAATGCACCTCCCTTATTTGTATACTCGCTAATCCTTTTTTAAAGGTAATTAAACTTAATTAATCTTTTTGAACCTTGACTAAGCGGATTACAGTTAAATATTTTATCATAAAGATGCATTTCTGTCAATTGTTTTGCCAATATTTTTCAAATTCTGATTTTTCTAATGGTTTTGAATAATAATACCCCTGCAATAAATCTACTTCTAATTTCTTTAATCTTTGCACTTGTTCACTTGTTTCGACACCTTCTGCTACTGTCTCTAAATTCATGCTATTAGCTAACTTCATAATTACTTCAAGTATTTGAGGTTGATTTATAAAAGATTTATCGATTTTGATTATATCTATCGGCATATTCTGCAACATGCTTAATGAAGAATATCCTGTTCCAAAATCATCTATTGAAATTTTGAAACCTGTTTCTTTTATCTTTTTAAAAATATTATACATATCGAAATCTTCATCCACCATTGCACTTTCTGTAATCTCTAGCTCAATTTCTTCCGGTCTAATGTTTCTCTTACTACATATTTTTAAATATTCTTCTATAAGTTCTTCCTGCAATAAATGTTCTTTTGATATATTAACCGAAACTTTTATTTCTTTATTAAATCTATCTCTCCAATCTTTAATATCTTCACACACTTTTTCAAAAATATATTTATCCAATTTTATAATAAACTTATTCTTCTCAAATATCGGTATAAACTCATTTGGTGAAATCAATCTATCTTCTCTTTGCCATCTAACAAGAGCTTCTACCCCATCTACTTTTCCAGTTTTAGAATTCATTTTTGGTTGATAAAAAACTTTAAACTCTTGCTTTTCTATTCCTTCTTCCATTATCATCTCTATATCATGTTCTTTTATAATCTTTTCTTCCATTTTATCATCATATACAAAATATCTTTTATTATAATTTCCTTTTGACATATTATGCGCAATTAATGCTTTATCTAAAATTTCAAAAATATCATTATCTCCATCCTTTATTTTGTATATACCAATTGATAATAGCATTTTATATTCATTTTCATCTACTTCTATATTTGATATTTCATCATTAATTTTTCCAACTATATCATCTATGTCTTTTTGATTAAGAAAAATAATGCCAAAAATATCATTTGCAAGTCTTGTAATTATCTCATTTTCTCCTATAATCTCTTTTAGCTTTATTGCAATTATTTTTAATACCTTATCTCCTTTTTCTCTCCCATATTTCTTATTGAATGTTTTGAATTTATCTATATCAATTATCATTAGATAATATGGTTTATTTTCTTTTTTTAAAATTTCCGTTCCTTTTTCTATAAAATAGTTTTTGTTGCCCACACCTGTTATTGAATCTATATATGCTAATTGATATAGCTGCCTTCTTTTCTTTTTATTTGAAATTATAATGTATATTGCAATAAGTATCGCTAACATGTTTATTATTATTGCAACAAAAAAAGTCATCTTCAAACTTTTATTGTATTCTTCAGCTATTGCACTTCCTTTAGTAATAATCACCAAATACCAATCATTTATATTTAAATAATTATATGATGTGTAATAATACGTACCTTTAACATTGTATTTTACTTGTCCATCTTGATTTCTTTTTATTTGTTCTTTCATATTATTTAATTTTTGTTGATTAGTTTTGTCTTCTAACGTGTTTATAATATTATATAAATTGTATCCATTTTCTCTATTATTTGAATTTGCTACTACTTCTCCGTTACTGTTTATTATATATTCATATCCTTCTCCATTATATAAGGAGTCAGCAAATATTCCTTCAAATTCTTCATTTTTTATATTTTCTTCATTTATTATTTTTCTGATTCTTGCAACTTCTTGCTTGGTTAGTTCTGATAGGTTTTTTAGTGTATTTTCGTCTGTTAGTTTTTGAATGTATGTTAGATATGATATTGACAGTATTGTGAATATTACTGCTACTACAGCTATTATGATTATCGGGATTGTTTGATTTTCTTTTTTTGTTTGTTTCATTCTTTTCTCCTTCTTTTTTATTTTTTCGAGTATAACCACTAAATTTTTTGAATATATCTATGCTCATTTACTTATTATTTTGGTCATTTTTAGAAAATTTATTTAAATATTTTATAATCTCTATTTTTAAACAAGATTGCTTTTTAAGAACACATTTTTGTATAAAATTTGTAATTTAACATAAAACATGGTATAATGTTAAGTAGAACTGGTCATATGACCTATTAAACATCAAAAAAACAAAAAGAGAGGTAGACACTATGAAAAAATTTTTAATGATGTTCATTGCAACAATTGTGTTATGTACAGGATGTACTACAACACGGAACACTATTGTAACCGAAGACAAAGAAGCAATCTGTGAAAGTCTAACTGACATTACAGACTGGGATGAAGCCAATAAGGTTATTGATGATGTCATAGCTATTCGTCCAGACAATGCTTTATCCTATCAACCACACGGTGCATATAATTTGACTGGATATAACAGCAAAGTATACACCTTTGATTATCCTAATGACTTTTACGAAGTAGTAATGATGGATGATTCAGAAGATTTTATCTTCATAATTCACAACACTGGGAATCATGGTGTATCATTTCAATCAATCGTATACAAAGGTGGCGTTTTTCATGGATTAACATCCAATTATGTGCTCTTTAAAGAAACTGATGGCTCAATAACGGCTGTATCACTTAAAGAAAAGGAGCATTGTGAAATTGGTGAGTATTGCTTCTATGTGGAAGATTTTGAGAATCTTTCCGAAACTGAACAGAAAACTGCTATTTATCCTAATGGATATTATCAGTGTAAGTTCTAATTACAATAGTGAATCTAAAAGAGTTCTGTTTGAGTAAATTACTCAAACAGAACTCTTTTAAATACTCATATAAATTATCTGCTTTATTCTAAATCTAATTCTAATTCTTTATAAGAATATTTTGCAACTTCGCAATTTTCTAAACATAAAGGTAATAAAGTTTCCATGTCTGGTATTCCTTCAAAGTAACATTTTATTGGAATACTAATTCCGCCATGTGCTACTATTAATATTCTTTTTCCTTCATATTCATTTTTAATACTATCCAAAAAGCCATATACTCTTCTAAAAAGATCTTTTATATTTTCTGCTTTATCGTATTTTAAATTTTGTTTATAACTCCAAAAAGCATTAAAATCAAAATCAGTATTAGGCATTCCTTCAAATTCTCCAAAATCCCTTTCTGAAATTCTATCATCTATAATCATTTTAATATTTCTTCCTTGATTTATAATTTCTGCAGTTTGCATAGCTCTTTTTAATGGAGAACACAAAATCAAATCTATTTTTTCATTTTTCAAGTAATCTCTTGTTTCTTCTGCTTGTTTTATTCCTTTTTCATTTAAGTCTATATCTGCTTTTCCTTGCACTTTTTTTAATAAATTCCATTCAGTTTGTCCATGCCTAACTAATAATATTTCCATATTTCCTCCTAATATATATTATTATTTAGAACTATCCTACAGCTATGCTTAAGGATAGTTCTAATATGGAGACATTATACTCCATATTTGAGGATTAAACGTCCATTAGGAACCCCTCTCCTTCACAGAATGGTCCAAATTGGTTTTCCAATTCTTCTCTCGTAAAATGATGCCAATATGCTGTGCTATGCATATCGAATAGTCTCATATCAGATACCTTCCATCTATCCTCTACCGTAAGATATTCTATAATCCTTGCACAAAGCCTATCCGTTGCAAATCCATCATAATTTCCCCTGAACAACAGAACTTTTCCTTTGATAAGTTCTGGATTATCCAAGATTTCTTTTGTCTTATACATTGGACAAGACCAAATCATCTCATTCTGTTCCTCATCTGTTTTGTTTTTCAGTTCTTCAAGCCGCATATTATCCTCCTTAAAAGAATCATTATTTAATGTTTACTACAATTTCATTATACAAAGAAATTACTTTTCTGTAAAATATATATTTGTATGTAAAGTATAACTTAAAGTTATTCTTTGCAACTATTTTTTAAATTTTCAATTAGATTGTCCATCTCTTTAAATTTATTATTGACATTATAATATACACCATATTCAGCTGGAGAAAGCGAAACATCTACATCTAATAAACGTAATTCATTATTAGCTAATTGTTCTTCTATATATTCTTTTGTAACAACAGCTATTATATCCCTGCATTTTAATAATTCTATAATACCAGTAAAATCGACATTAACTATATTTATTTTATCATCATCTTTATATTCAAGTACTTCTACTAAATTTTGATAGGCACTAGAAAATTTTTTTAATGTATAAATTGTTATATTTCTTAAATCTTTTTTAGAAAGCTTTCTATTCAAATATTGAGAATTACTATTTACAATAAATACATCATGTAAATCTCCTATTCTTATAAATTTAATTTTATTTGTATCATATAAATTATCACTATATTTTTTAGAAAATGCTAAATCAATTTCTTGCTTTTCCAATGCTGAAAACATATTTATAGCATTTAATTTATGTATATTTATAATATTGTTATTATTCTTTTGATAAAAGTTTGAAATACCTTTATTATATATTCTATTTGGCATATTCACATGTACACCTAATTTTATTTCTTTGTGAACATTAAATATTAAGTCTGATTTTGAAAGAATTTCTATAGCATCTTTTATTTGTAAATATAATTTTTTACCATTTTCATTTAGTATCATTCCATATTTACTTCTTTTAAATAATTCTACATTTAATTGATTTTCTAAATTTTTAATATGTTTTGTTACAGCAGGTTGTGAAATATGCAAAATATCACTTGCTTTTGTTAAATTTTCTTCATCTGCCACAATTTTAAATATTCTATATAATTCTAAATTTATCATTGTAATTATTCTCCTTTTCTCCCACTTCAACCATTTTATCACATAAACCATTAATTTAGGAGAAAATCCAAATATTGATTTTCTCCATTTCTATTATTCATTATTTAGTGCTTCTAATTCTTATTCTACATTTTCCAAGAAATTATATCTAAATCCTTTTCTGCATATATATATACTTCATACTATTTCTCCTCATTTTAAGCTCTGTCATATCTCTGTCATTACTCTCTCAATTTATATTTTTTATTTGGCGATTTGTAATGGCTATCAGTAGTTTCAATTCTTTTATCTTGAAGAAACTTCCTTAGAATTCTTCTAACCGTACTATCAGATAAATTTGTTTGTTCTATAATATCTTTTGCTCCAATAATAATATTTTTCTTAATACACTCTAATATTTTTTGTTCATTTTCAGAAAGTAATAACATAGATTTGTCTTTCATTTCTTTTGAATTGTTCATTTCATCTATTGTATCATTTATCATTTTTAGCATAAATTCTATAAATTCAGTTGATTCTCCAGCATTATTACAATTTTGAATAACAGTATAATATTCTTCTTGATTTTTCTTTATCATACTTTCAATAGGTAAATAAGTAAATGCTTTTTCCCAATGTGAAAGAATTGCAGTTTGCCATAATCTTGCTGTCCTTCCATTTCCATCGTGAAATGGGTGTATAAACACAAATTCATAATGAAATATAGATGATAGAATAAGTGGATTTATTTTATCTTTAACTTCGTTCATCCGATCAAATAAATTATCCATTAACGTTGGTACTAATTTATGTGGTGGGCATGCAAAAATACATATATCTCCATCATAAACGCCCTCGCCATGATTTCTAAATTTACCTGCATCTTTTTCAATTAAAAAAGTTAGTATTCCGTGTATCTTCTTTAAATCTTCTACAGAATATGGATTTATTTTATCAATTTGCTCATAAGCATTATAATCATTTTTAACTTCTTGAATATCTTTTTGTTCTCCGAATTACAGGTTTTCCATTTATAACATCTTCAACTTGAAATAATGATAATTGATTATTTTCAATAGCCAATGAAGAGTGTATAGACCTAATTCTTGTTTTTCGTCTTAATTCAGGAAACCTATTTAAACTTTCAAAATAATTTGCTTCTCCTATTTTTTTCATTATATCTGATACATAATTTAACATTTTATCAGTAATAGAATATGGTGGATATTTTTCCATGCATTACACCTTCTTTACTTACACTTTTATATTTCTATATTACTATCATATAATCATATTTAAAATAAAATATATTTATAAAGAACAAAAGTGAAAATTGTAAATTTTCACTCTAGGCACTAATTTTATGTCAGTACCCTTTTTTTAAAGATGTTGTTTTTAAGTTTCCACCTATCTCTAGGCAACCCTTTTCTTTAACGGTCGTTGTTCTCGACCAATATC
>CALXCG010000036.1 GCA_944386745.1 uncultured Clostridia bacterium
TCAAGTATTTGCTATGCTATACTTGAAGAACTTTCAAAAACACCTAACTATCCAATTAAAAAATGTCAAAATTGTGGCATGTACTTTATTCCAACATCAAAAGTAGATGAAATTTATTGTGATTATCCAAAAGAAAAATCAAAATCTTGTAGAGATTTAGGTGCTTTCCAATCTTATACTGAAAGATTAAAACAAAATAAGGCTATGGGAGAATATAGGAGAACATATCAACAAAAATTTATGCAAGTTAAGAAAAATAAAGATAACAAGGAACTTTCTAAAAACTTTGAAAACTGGAAAAAACAAGCTAAAGAAAAAATTAACCAAATGAAAAAAGGCAAACTTACTGAAAATGAGGTTTATGAGTGGATTTTGAAAAATAAGTAACTTATTCAACTTAATTTAATAAATCATTTTTTCGTTCTATTATCTTTATTAAGAATAAGGGGGCCACTCTCAGAAGAGTAGCCCCCACAACTGAAGTATGCGACTTCGTCACTTAGTTTTGATAAACCAAGATAGATATTGTTGTTGTATTGGATAATTTTCTGTTAAGCTGAACAAGATACTTTTTACCGTTGCACTTATTTACAACCTTGATATCTCTCTCGCCAGCTTCCAATGTTCCAGACTGATACACTTTCGTATAGCCTCCAAACCAGTTCGTTTCATACACCTGCATTGTAACAGGTGCATCATTTTTCAGCCATACATTAAGTGCTGCTCCTTTTTCTGGAGTAACAGGAGCATTGTAAACAGCACCAGCAACGCCTCCCCAGTTTGTAGTATTTTCTTCATACCACAAACCTTTCGAGGTCGCACGAGTATCCACTCCGAAATCATTTTTCTCCATAGAGATGATTTCTGCGTCTGTAACAGTTTTAGGTTCAGCTGCAAAAGCTGTAGCCGAAAACATAGACAAAGCCATTGCCAAAACACAAAATACCGATACTAATTTCTTCATAGTTTTAACTCCCTTTCTGCTATATGTATCGCATACTTCAGTTTTTTGCATTTTTGAGGTCATTAATTACTGTTCCTCTATAACAACAAAAATGCATTACAAGTATACCATATATTGGCATACTTGTCAGAATCTACCAATTTATTTATACTATTTTAGGAGATAAATAATTCTATTCACAAAATAAAATAAATACTTTTTATTTATTTTTTAATTCAAAAGATATTTTTTACAAAATAATTTAAATATTTAGATAGATACAGTAATTTAGTAATAAATTAGCTTTTATATAAAGCTTTGTTAATAATTATATTATAAAACATTTTTTTAATTAAAATTCAGATATCTTCAAAGATAAATCTAGTAAAAAATCATAAATGATAAAAATAGAAATCCGAAAATATTTGTTTGTAAAAAAATAATAGAACTAGTAAAATTTTTAAACTCTATACACATCTTACTAATTCTATTATTGAACATAAAGCCAATTTAAAAATTATAAAAATTTAATGTTAAAATAATAATTATAAAAAATATAATAATTTATAAAATAATTTTACAACTATTTATATTTTTATTTAAATTATTATATCACATATTATCTGTTTGTTGTTATATTAGTATTATTTTTAGATTCATCTTCATCAATACTAAAATTGTAGTTTCCAAAGTATTCATAAATTAAATCTCTTTGCTTTAAATATAAGGATGTTACAGTAATAAGTGCTAAAGTCAAAACAACAATAATAATCAAAAAAATTTTACTTAATTTATTCATTTTTTCCTCCTCCTTGAATAATTTATATCACAATTAATATATAATTTCAATACAATTATATATTAATATTTTTTAAATTTTTCCTTTAATTAAATATAGTTCATATTTATTAATATTTATTTTATCAAAATCTATACTCATATCATCACTTCTTATATTTATCATCACATATAAACATTTGAATTACTATTTTTTAATTATTATATATATAAGCATTTTACCCTAATAAAATTATTTTTGTTATGAATTTCATTTTTTTATAATTCCAAATCCCACTCTTTTTCTCTTTCTTCTTTTTTTAGTTGTTTTTCTGGATCAATTAAAGTATTTGTATCTTCTTCAAATTTTTTAACCAATTCTTTTGATTCTCCTATACCAAATTTATGACAAATCCATTTTATAAATTTTTCTACTGTTTCGTAAAATTTATCTACAATTTTGTGTAAATGGTTATTTTCTTTTTCTAATGTTTTAATTTTGTGTTTATATTTATATTCAATATCAAATTCTTTTGTTTTAAATTCATTTTCCAATTCTTCTTTCCTATTGTTATAGTCAAAGTCAAGATTATTTACTTTATTTTTATATTCTCTTTCTAAATCTTTTACTTTATTGTTTAATGCTTTATTATCTGCAATTATAGTATCTCTTTCTTTTTGGTATTTTTCAGCTTCATCAATAACTTTTGCTTGTCTTGACAATTCTTGATGTAATCTTAAATTATCTTGATATAAACCTTGTATTAATTCATCTTTTGGTTTTATAATTTCTTCTAAAATCTTTTCATCTCTCTTTATTGAAAATTTACTTATATCTGCTATCTCTGGCACATCTGGCAATTCCAGTTTTATATTCTTTAATGTTTCTTTTGTCTTTTCAAAATTAGTTATTTCCTTATATTCTTTTAAATCCAAATGTTCTCTACCTGTTTCTTCTTTTGGTAAACCTCTTTCTAGTTCAAAATTGTATGATACCATATAATCATAAAAAGCATTTTGTAATTGCCTATAACTATCTTTTGCTTTCCAAAATTCACTACAAGCAAGTTTATCTATGTTATTACCTTTTTTATCTTGTGTATGAACAATAGGCAAAAAAACAAGGTGCAAATGTGGACTTTGTTCATCCATATGCACCTTTGCAGATAAAATATATTGTTCTCCTAAATTCTTGTATTCACAAACAAATTGATATGCTGTTTCAAAATATCTCTTTGTTTCATTTTCTCCTATTTTTTCAAAAAATTCTTTATCTGATGTTATTATATATTCACAAGCAATATTACTTACTGTTTTTATTTGACCTTTTAAATTATATTTTTCCCTTATTCTATCAAATTCTTTTTCATAACTATATTTTGGATTTTTTAATGAATAATTCAAATATGATTTTTCTTTATCAATATTATCATTTGAATAATTTTTGTTTCTTCGTTCATTATGTCTAAATATTCCTTTTAAATTATCTCTTTTGTATTTTATATTTCTTATTATTGCATAGCTCATATATTACCTCCTTGCTCGTGCTAATAACACGATTATATTTTCCTATTTTTGCTCTTTCTTGAATTGTGTTGTAACACACTACAACACTTTTTTATGCTATTGCAAAAAAGTGTTTTGTGTGGTAGGGACACCCTACACCCGTTTGCCTAAAAAATTGCTAAAGCATTTTTTAGGTTTTATTTTAAGTTGCTTACTCGCAACTTAAAATAAAAAGAACAGCCTCCATAGTAGTATCTTCTACTTTAGTTGCTGTTCTTATCTATGCAAATGCTATTATCTATACAAACACATCTGCATTTGCATAGAGTGAAGTAAGGTCAATGCCAGTATAATCTCGCTGTTCAAAGTTAGCTTTATTTCTTTTAGCAAAATTATTCTCGCTATTATATTTATTATTTATTTTATTATTATATTTATTATCTTTAAACTTTTCTTCAATAGGGGTATTGAAGTTTTGTTGGGGAGGGTATTTAACTTTTGTTAAATAGGGTATCTCTTTTTTTGGTATTAATTTTCTACTTTCTATCTCTTTACTATTTTCCTTATATTTTATTATTATATCTATACAGTCCTTTTTCTTTAATGAATTTATTAGTTTTGAAACTTGTGTCGTTGATATGTTTAGTATTTCACTTAAACTACTATTACTGCAATAACAATAATTATTTTCTTTACTTAAAAATAAAATAATTGAATATATTAATTTTTCCTTATCTGATAAATTATCATCTATTAATATTTCTATTGGAATCCAAATTCCTTTTAAATTCAAATTTGACAATCGACCTCTCCCTCCTCTCTTATTTCGCTCTATTTTGGTTTTATTGCCTTTTTCATTATCAAGTTATATAGTTTTATATCTTTAAAATGTAGATAAAAAATTCCCATAAAAAAATCGCTTTGAATTTATTTCTAAACTCAAAGCAACTTTTAGTATTTATCTTTATTCTTTGTTTTTAATTCTTCTTAATTCTTGTATATATTCTGACATTACATCTCTAAATTCTATTTCTATTGTGTCATTAGATTTGTTATAACATAGCTGTAACAAATCTAATGATTTCTGACTATTATAAAAGCCAAATTTAATTTTATTTTCTTTTACAAGTTTATTTACTAATCTATATATTTTTTTCATTTCAATATTTTCTTCATTATTTTTCTTAAATCTCATACATATCTCCTAATATTTTTGCTCATAATATTTAATATTATTTGTTTATAAACGCGTGTGTTTATATTGTAACAAAATTTTATTATAAAATCAATATTAATTTAATAATTTTAAGGAGTTCGTATGAATAATTCAAGAAAAATTAATGGTAATTTAAATGTTGTCGGTAACAAAATAAGATATTATCGCGAAAAGAATAATATGTCATATCAAAAGTTATCTGACCAATTAATGTTATTAGGCATAGATATTCATAAACAAGCTATTTATAATATTGAGGTTGGCAAAAGAACTATTGTTGACTTTGAATTATGTGCTTTTGCTAAATGTTTTGGAATATCTGTAAATGACTTAACTGATGAATATTTTGAAAAGTTAAAATAGGAACTGCATTTTATTCAGCTCCTATTTTTTTATATTAGTCTATTTCATCTTGTGTTTCTAGTTTTTCAATATTTTCTATTGCCTTAATATGCAATTCAATATCTTCTGCTTTTGGTAATTGTGATTGCAAATATTCTGGCATATCTTCTAGTAATTTATACTCACTAACTCCAATCGGACTACTTATATTCCTTAATGCATATTCTGCTGTAAAATTATCTTTATTTTTGCATAGTAATAATCCTATAGTTGCATTATCTGTTTCATCTTTTACCAAATCATCTATCGCTGATAAATAAAAATTAAGTTGTCCTGCATCTGTAGGCTCAAATTCTCTTGCTTTTAATTCAACAACAACATAACATTTTAATTTTAAATGATAAAATAATAAGTCAATAAAATAGTCTTTCTCACTTACAGTTATTTTATATTGTTCTCCTACAAATGCAAATCCTTTTCCCAATTCAATAAGAACATCTTTTATTCTGTCTATCATTGCCCTTTCAATTTCTATTTCTTTTACTTTTCCTTTTAGTGAAATAAAATCAAAAAGATATGGATCTTTCATTGTTTGTATTGCTAAATCACTTTGAGTGTCTGGCAAAGTTGTAGGAAAGTTTGTTACTTTTTCGGCAATTACTTGTCTTTCATATAATCTGCTTTCTATTTGCATTGTTAATAAACTTCTAGACCAACCATTTATAATACTTTGCTTTATATACCATTTTCTTTCTTCTATATTTTTTACTTTATCTATCAAAATTATATTATGTCCCCATGGAATTTGTGCAACAACCTGTTGCACAAATTCCATGTCTGGATATTCTTCTGCCATTTTTTTCATATATTTTAGATTTCTTACAGAAAAACCAGTAACTTCTGGAAACTCTAATTTTAAATCCATGGATAAATTATCAATAAATTTATTTCCCCATTTGCTATTATCTACTATAATTTTTCCAATATGCCAATACATAAATATTAATTCTTTATTTACTACTTGCATTGCTTTATATTGCGATTTTAATATTTCTTGTCTAATGTTTTCAAAAATTTCTTTATATTTACTTATATCTATTTCATTTTCCATTTTTTACCTTCTTTCTAATTTGGCAGACGGTGTCTGCCAAATTAAATAATGTTACCATCAAGAGCATTATATCATTTATTTTCTCAAATTTCATTAAAAATCAAAAAGAAATTTTACTTTATCTGTAAATTATTTCATTATATGCAATTTCTTCTGCTCTATTTTTAATATTGTTCATTTTTTGTACCCATTCTAATTGATTATGGGCTTTTAGTTCTTCTGTAATATTTTCTTTTTTTGCCATTTGCTCTATTAAATTCTCAACTCTTGTTCTACATTCATCTTCAATATCTAATAAATGACTTGTTAATTCGTTATTTATTCTCATTAACATACATTCTGCTTTGTGGTGTTCTTCTAAATATTGTAGTCTTAATCTGCCATATTTTCCGATATTACCTGTTCTTCTTGGTTTTGGTAATGCAATATTGGGTAGATAAAAATCTCCTACCTTTGTATATTCAATTCCATATTTATTTTTACTTAATTCTTTATTTTCCATTTTCAAATCCTCCAATTTCTACATTATAATTTTAAATATTATTATAAAATCAAAAAAGATGAACTTGTATTATTATTTTTTACAATTCATCTTTTAAATATGTGAAAATTTTATAATTTACTAAATTGTTGCTAGGAGGAAACCCTTGCTATTACTACATTTTAATTTTTCGTCATAAGAGAATAAAATTGTTATTACTAGTGCAATTAATGTATACCTTTATTTCTAATATTTTTGTCTCTTTTTCCTTTAATGTTCATCTTAGATTTCCTCCTTCATTTGTTGTTTTTTTACAATTTTAACTTTTTATCAAATTTATCATCTTTGAAAATTAATTTTATTATATATCAAATATCTTTCACCTTATAATTATTCCAATTTCTGTAAATAGTATTCAATGCTAATTACTTTAGATAAAAATATGAACTTTTCAATGTTCTTTTTTTATTTACAAAAATAGACTTAATTATTATGTATTCATTGTATACATGTAAAATAATTAAGTCAAGATTTTTAATATTACATTTTTATTACATTTTCTTCGTATTTTGTTTAAATTTATTTTTAACTTTTCTATTTCAGTTTCAGTATATCTATAAATCTATCAGCCAATTCATAAAACTTCATTCCATTAGATGCCTTGAATAAAACTACATCTCCAGATTTTATTTCATTTTTCAAAAAATCTAAAACATTGCCTTTATCTTCAAAATAATGTATATTTTCTTTTTTCATTCCACATTTTAAAGCCTCATCTACAATTAATTTTGCATTTTTTCCTGCACAAACTAGAATATCTATATTGTTTTTATATACTTCTTCACCAACAAGTCTGTGAAGTTTTTCAGCATATTCTCCTAATTCAAACATATCTCCTAATACTGCAATTTTTCTGTTGTCTTTGAATGATGATAAATAATTCAAACTTGCTTTCATTGCTTCTGGACTTGCATTATATGCATCATTTATAACTTTTATTCCATTTATTTCTTTTATATCCATTCTCTTTTTAGTTAATTCAACATTTTTTATTCCAGTAATTATTTTATTAATGTCTATATTTAAAGCAATTCCAACTGTTGTAGCACATAGAGAATTTAATACAAAATGCCTTCCTGCTATTGGAACTTCTACGTCCATTTCTTTTCCATCTATGTTACATTTATATGTACTTTTTTCTTGTTCTAAAATCATATCTTTAGCCATTATATTGCTTTTGTTTTCTATTCCATATGTAATAATCTTTCTACTATCTTTGTTTTCCAAATACCATTTGTGTAGCAATTCATCATCATTATTTAAAATTATTGTTGGATTATCTGCTCCATCTAATATTTCTAATTTAGCTTTTAAAATATTTTCTTTTGAGCCAAGGTTTCCAATATGTGATGTTCCTATATTTGTTATCACGCAAATATTAGGTTTTGCAATTTTACTTAAAAGATGAATTTCTCCAAAATGATTCATTCCCATTTCTAGTATCATTATTTCTTCATCTTTTAATCTTAGAATTGTGAATGGTAAGCCTATGTTATTGTTATTATTTCCTATTGTTTTTAATGTTTTATATTTTTGTGATACTACACTTGCAACCATGTCTTTTGTACTTGTTTTTCCAACACTACCTGTTATAGCAACTACTGGTATATTGTTAATTTCTCTTTTATATGAAGCAATTTCATAAAGTGCTTGCATAGTATCTTCTACTTTTATTATTGTTTTATTTTCAAATTCTTTTAACTCTTCATTATTAAATTCTATGTCTTGTACTATTACACAATCTGCTCCATTTTTGAATGCGTCTTTCCAAAATATGTTTCCGTCAAATTTTTCACCTTTTATTGCAATATATGTATCTCCTTTTTGTATGCTTCTTGTATCTCTCGAAAAGTTTTCACATTCTAATTTTTCATTTCCTATAATTAATTTTCCCTTTGTAACTTTTAAAATATCTTCAACTGTTAAATTTTTCATTTTTGTTTGCCTCCTTGATTATTATTTTATATTTATTATATATTTGATAGCAAATGAATAAATTATTGATTAAATTACAAATATGAAAAGAATTACAAATTATATTAGAAATAATTTCAATTTTTTTGAAAAAAATCTTGCTAAATATTTATTTTTATGCTAATATATTAATGTTGTTATAAATAATATTATTTATATAGGGGTATAGTGTTAATGGTAGCACATCGGTCTCCAAAACCGCCTGTGAGGGTTCGAATCCTTCTACCCCTGCCATAAAATTTATATCATTGTTTTATTATTATATATTTATGTCTTTATTTCAATATATTTTATAATTTTTTCGAGGTGATTCTATTTGCAAAATTTTTTTAAAATCTTTTATTCATTTACTATATTTATAATAATTTTTATCTGCATATTTTTTATACCATATTTTAGCTCAGGATACAATTCTAATTCGAATATTTCTGGAGAAATTATTGATTTTAATCCAAATGGATTTGTTTGGCCTCTTCCTCGGATATACTAGGATAAGTTCATATTTTGGTAAGCGTGTTTCTCCAACTAGTGGTGCTTCTTCTTCTCACTCTGGTATTGATATTCCTGCACCTGAAGGCACTAAATTTATTGCAGTAGCAGATGGTGAAATTACTTTTACTCAATTTTTAGGTGCTGGTGGTTATACTATTACTCTTTCTTTTGGAAATTTTAGAGTCACTTATTGTCATTGTTCTCCAAATTATATTGTAAAAGTTGGTGATACAGTTAAACAAGGACAAGTTATTGGAACTGTTGGTCCTAAATATGTGTATGGTGTTAATGGTAATCAATATTCTGATTCTAGTGGAAGGCCTACAAATGGTGCTACGACTGGTTGTCATCTTCATCTTGGAATTAGAATTGATGGAAAATATCAAAATCCTTTAGATTTCTTTTAGATATTATGTGCCTCAAAAAAATCGGGTTCTATAATAAATGTTGGGGTGATAAAAAATCTCAACATTTTTTTGTAAAAAATAATGCACTTATCTAAAATACCTGATAAAATGTAATTGCCCAAAAACATTTAAAGGAGGTATTGATAAGTGCAAGCTAATTGTATCAAAAATTTATTAGATTTAAAAGATGTTATCGTAAAAAATATTAAAAATTTAAAAGATAAGGTTGAAATATATATTGAATTACCTGTTAAGGAACATATCTGTCCTTCCTGTGGTTGTTCTACTACTAATATTCATGATTACTATACTCAAACTATTAAAGACATTCCTATCTATTTTAAACCTACTTATTTAATCTTTAGAAAACGCAGATATGTCTGTAAACATTGTGGTAAAAAATTCTTTGAACAAAATGATTTACTTGCTAGATATGCTAGAAGAACTACTAGACTCACAGGTTTTGTTATTAATGAACTTCGTAATCTGGTCTCTCAATCTGATGTTTCTAAAAAAGCTAATGTTTCTCCTAGTGTAATATCTAAAACTTTACCTTATCTTGCTGTTTCCAATTCTACCTTGCCTAGAGTTCTTTGTATTGATGAATTTAAAGGCAATACTGGTAATTACAAATATCAAGTTGCTTTAATTAATGGTGAAACTTATGAAGTCGTTGATATCCTTGAATGTAGACAAAAACATTTTCTTTGTGAGTACTTTAAAAAATTTCCTAAAGAACAACTTGATAATGTTCAATATTTCGTTACTGACTTGTGGGAAACTTACAAAGATATTGCTTTTACTTACTTTAGAAAAGCCAAAATCGTTGCTGACCACTTTCATTTTGCTAGATATGTTTGCAATGCTGTTAATGATATTAGAATAGCTGTACAAAAAAAGCTACCTAAAGATGAAAGAAAATATTTTAAACACTCTAGAAAACTTCTTCTTTCTAGGCAATGCAATTTAAAATCTGATGAGCAAAAAGATGAACTTTCATATATTCTTATTAATTATTCTGAAGATTTACGTATTGCATACAGAGAAAAAGAAGAATTACTTGATATTATTCATTCTACTGATTCTTTTGAAACAAAGTCTAAATCCTTTAGTGAATGGGTTAAAAGAAATTTAGAATCACCTGTAGAAAAATTAAGAGATTGTGCTAAAACTTATCAACATTGGTATACCGAAATCAAAAATTCATTGGAAGTTCCTTACTCTAATGGTGCTACTGAAGGTTTTAACAACAAAATTAAAGTATTAAAAAGAGTATCTTTTGGTATGAGAAGTTTTAAAAATTTTAAAGCTAGAATTTTATTATTGAATAGATAATTTATTAAGTTAATATACATTTATTACCAATTCTGTTAATTGGTTTATTAATTGTATTTAAAATTGCATATTTATCACTTATTTTAGATATTTAGTTAAAAAAGCCTAAAAAAACTGAGGCAGAAAACTTTCAAAGTTTTCCACCCCAACTATTGACATTGAGCCAAAAATCGACTGCATTAGTCGATTTTCTTTTATATACAGTCCTCAGGTCCGTCCCCTAATCCCTAATATTAGGGATTTTTAGGACCGTCCCCTAAATCCCTGTTTTACATATCATCTTCTTCGTCTTCTTCCTCGCATCCATGGCAACCACCACAGCTACCGCTACAACTAAGATTGTCATTTTCCTCTGTGTCTCCTGTCCAGTCTAATTCTATTACGTTTTGACATTCTGGACAAGTTATTTCTGTTTTGTTTTCATCAATATCTATGAAGAATTCGTAATTACAGTATGGACATACGATTTCAAAATCAAATCCATCTTCTGTATATATGTCTTTTTCTATATTGTCTATTACTTGTTGCATTTTTCCCATTTTGTCATCTAATTCTTTTTGTGTGTTTTCTAATTTTTCAATTTGTTCTTTTTTATAGTCCATAATATAGTCCATTTGGTCTAGTATTACGTCTAAAAAAGAAGCAAATCTTCCTTTTATATATTCTAAATCTTGTGGATCTTTTATATTTTTTTCTATGTCATCTAAAAAACTTTTGTATTCGTTTTTTAATATTCCCATTTTGTTAATCACCTTTCTTTATACTCTTTCCATGTATTCACATGTTCTAGTGTCTATTTTTATTACATCCCCAATGTTTACGAATAATGGAACTTGAATTTCTAATCCAGTTTCTAGTTTTGCTGGTTTTCCTGAAGTTGTTGTTGTATTTCCACTAAATCCTGGTTCTGTATATGTAACTTCTAATTCAACAAATGTTGGTGGTTCAACTGCAAATACATTTCCTTTGTATGAAAGTATTGTTACTTCCATATTTTCTTTTAAGTATTTTAAACAGTCTCCTAATTGTTCTTTATTTAATGGTATTTGGTCATATGTAACATTATCCATAAAATAGTATAAATCTCCATCATTATATAAATATTGCATTGCTTTTTTCTCTATTTCTGCTGCTGGGAATTTATCTGATGGGTTAAATGTTTTTTCTAATGTTGCTCCTGTTATTACATTTTTTAATTTTGTTCTAACAAATGCTGATCCCTTTCCTGGTTTTACGTGTTGAAATTCTACAATTCTATATACGTTTCCTTCCATTTCAAATGTTGTTCCATTTCTAAAATCTCCTGCTGAATATACTGATGCCATAATTATTTCTCCTTTCAATTTTCCGTTTTTAAAATTAACATTACTTATTTTACCATATTTTTAGCTAAAAATCAAGCATTATATTATAATATAATTTTTCTCAGATTTTGTTAAACTTATACAACCAAATTTTGTAATTTGAACAGTATCCTCAATACGAACTCCAAACTTTCCTGGAATATAAATACCTGGCTCATCTGTAACCACCATATTTTCACGTAACTGAGTATCTGATGAATAACTAACATATGGAGGCTCATGAATTTCTAAACCAACACCATGACCTAAGCTATGAATCAAATCATAATTGTTTAATTTAAAATCATTTTCAACCATTTTAGTTAGTAATCTTGTACTTGCTCCGTCTTTATATGATTCTAGTGTCTGAACTTGATTTTTTAATACTAAATCATATACTGGCTTTATTTCTTCAGGTACTTCTCCTACAAAAAATGTCCTTGTCATATCTGAGCAATATCCATTTACTTTGCATCCCATATCTATTGTGATTATATCTTTTTCTTGTATTTTTCTGTCTGTTGGTACTGCATGTGGTTTTGATGTATTTTCACCTGATGCAACAATTGTATCAAATGATAATCCATCTGTTCTTTGTTTATAATAATCTTCTATTTCGTTTGCAATTTGTTTTTCTGTCATTCCTGGTTTTATATAATTTAATAAATATGAAAAACAGTTGTCTGTAATTTCACATGCTTTTTCGATATTTCTTATTTCATCTTCATCTTTAATCATTCTCTGTTTTTCTATTATATGCTCTGTTTCCACAAAATTGTGAATTTTATATTTTCTTATATATTCTTTGTATTTTGCATATGAAATGTCATATTCTTCGAATCCTACATTTTCACAGAACATAAAGAAATTTTCGTAGTCCTCTTTAGATACATCATGAATATCATACACAATGATTTCATCATATAATGTTAATGTACTATGGACTGCTTCAATATATCTTGCGTCTGTTATATATATATTATCTTTTCTCGTTAAAAGTAAAATTCCTTCTGCGTCTATATTTGTTAAATATCTTATATTTACTGGATTTGTTAGTATTAATCCTTGTAAGTCTAAACTTGACATTTTATTTCTTAACCATTGTAACTTAGGATTCATAGCCATCCCCCATTTTTTATTTTTTATTTATACATATTTTTTTAAATAATAATTTAGGTAATTATTTTACAACTAGCCTTGATACAAGCCTAGTGTAAAAATTGTCATCAACACATTTTTTATTTGTTCAAATGGCACATACATACTTAGAAATGTTGCAATTACTATAAATGGTCCAAAAGGTATATATTCATCTGATTTTTTTAATTTTGTTACAAGTAATATTATGCTAAGTATTGCTCCTATTAAGAATGAAACTAATGTTATTATTATTATATTTGATAATCCAAAATATAATCCTAATGCTCCCATTAGTTTTACATCACCAAATCCCATAGCTTCTTTTCCATAAAATAGTCCTCCTAGTAATGTGATTAATAAGAAGATTCCTCCTCCTGCAAGCATTCCAAGTAACATATTTATTGTTATTGCGACATTTGACAAACCATACAAAAATGCAAAAATTATTCCTATTTCAAAAATTGTTAGGTTTAGCCTATTAGGTATTATTTGCAGTTTATAGTCAATTACAAATGCTGATAATAACATTGGTGTTAATATAATAAATTTGATTAAATCAAAATTTGCAATTAATGTTTCTTTTATTCCATATACATATATTAACGAAACATATATTGCTGCTGTTAAAAGCATTAAAATGTAATTTGGCTTAAAATTCATTTTGTATTCTGTTATTATGTCTTTTGATATTACTTTTTTATATTCTGGCAGTCTTTTATTTGCCCAATTTACTAATTCTCCTACTATTAATCCTAAAATTGCTGCTACTAAATAGTATGCGATATGTACATCATTTATATACATCTACTTTTTCTCCTTTGTCTATAATCCTTTTTCTCTAAATTTCTTTTTCAACATTTTTTCTAATGGTCTTTTCCATAAAGTATACCAAAAGTCTTTGTCATCAATTGCATCTATTAATATTGTAAACATGTTGCAACGATTTCCGCCTACTATATCTGTAAAAATCTGGTCTCCAACTACTCCTATTTGTTCTGGTTTATATCCTAGTTCTTTTTGCACCTTTAAAAAGCCAGATTTTAATGGCTTTTTAGCAAAACTTCTATAAGGAATGTCCAATTTTTCAGCAATGCTTTTTACTTTTGCTTTTTTATTTGTATTTGATAATATATAAAGTTTTGTTCCTTGTCCTTTTAAGTCTTTTGCCCATTTTTCAATGTTTTCTGGCATTTCTTTTTTGTAATTTATTAGTGTGTTATCCATGTCTAGTATCAATGCTTTTAGATGATTTTTTTGTATAAATTCTATTGTTATTTTTTCTATTTTATCAAAATATGCTTTTGGATATACTGATAACATTTTTCCCCCCATTTTTCTAATTATCAAGTATATATTATCAATTTGAGGGTATTTTGTCAAGGATATTTTATTTGCAAAATCTGTGTCGTCCTATCGTAACAGTCATAGGTCTTGACCATATCCATTTATTTGTTGCAGTAGATGGGTTAAAGTAATACACTGCTCCATATGATGGATCCCATCCATTTATAGCATCTTGTGCAGCTTTTATTGCTGTACTATTTGGTGATAAATTAATTTGACCATCTCTTACTGCATCAAATGCTCCAGATTGATATATTACTCCTGAAATAGTATTTGGAAATGAACTGCTTTTTACTCTATTCATTACCACTGCGCCAACTGCAACTTGTCCTGTATATGGCTCTCCTCTTGCTTCTCCATATATTAATCTTGCTAATAAGTTTACATTGCTAGAATTACTTGATGAAGATGATGAACTTGAATTACTAGAATTATATATTCCCATGGCTTTTAAAGTTGCTGGTCCTGCTATTCCATCAACTGTTAGTCCATTTTTTCTTTGGAAATATTTTACCGCTTCTAGTGTTTGGCTTCCAAATATCCCATCTACATTTCCATTATAATATCCCCAACTTCTTAGTTTCGTTTGTAGTTGCCTTACTTCGTTTCCTCTTGAGCCATATTTAGATAATGCTTCTACTTCGTTGTTTTCAAATAGTACTATGAAGGCAATTATCCCTATTAGTAATATGGTTATTGATAATATTATTATTTTTTTCTTGTTTTTTAACATAATAAAAACCCCTTATTAATAAAATTTTTTCTTTTATTTGGCTTTTCTTTTATTTTTATCAATAATTGGTTTTATTATTCATTTTTTGTTATTAAATTTATTTTGAACAATATGCACACAAAATACTTTCCATTCCAACTTGTAAATCAATAAGACCATTCTTATACTGATAATCCACATCTCTAAGTTTTTGCAAGATTTGTGCTAGTTCTTCTTGTTTAAAATATCCTGCTTGCATTTTATATTTATTAACTAAAAAAGTCTGATTTGGTTTCAAATTTAAACTTGATATTATATCTTTTCCATTTTTTAAAGCAATTTTTGTAAAGTATAGTTTTTTAAAATGATTATATAAAGTAATTAGAATTTTTTGCAAAGGTTCTTTTGCATAAATCAAATTTTGTAAAACTTGCAGAGCCTTTGCCGTTTCTTTTTTTCCTAAGCTATCTGTTAAATCAAAAATTACACTTTCAAGTTTTTTAATTGATAATTTATCAATATCTTCTTTTGTAATTTTCCCACCTTTTCCTACATATTCTATCAGTTTTCTGATTTCATTTATTAAGTCTTGCATATTAGTTCCACAACATTCTATGAAATATTTTAGTGTGCTGCTATCTATTTGTACTTCATATGCTTTGCATATGGCTCCAATTCTTTTTTCTATTTGTATCGGTTTTTGATATTCAAAATTGCAAACTTCTCCATTTTTCTCAATTGTTTTAAATAGTTCTTTTTTATTATCTGCATCTTCTTCTACAAATACTAAAATTACACATTGTTTAATTATATCTATGTTATTATTTATATAGTCAATTAATTTTTCTCTCATTTTTTCAAGTTCTGCGTTTTTTCTTTTTCCTTCTTTTTTTAGAAGTCCTGTATTTCTTGCTATTATTAGTTTTTTTTCATATCCAAATGCTGGTGTTTCTATATCCTGTATTAGTTCATTATAGTTTGATTCATCTATATTTATATAGTTTATGCCTTTTATACATTCTCCAAATAAGTTCTTTATCTTTTTTAATGTATTTTCTAATAAGAATAATTCTTCACCATATAAAAAGTATATATTATTTAATTTGCCTGTTTTTAGTTCTTTTTCTAAATTTTCTACACTAATCATTTTTTACTCCTTAGAGGGATTTTTAGGACCGTCCCCCTAATCCCTATAGTTTTTGTGCAAATTTTGCTGAATGTGCATGACATATTCCTATTGCCATGCTATCTGTTATATCATCTAGTTTTGGCAATTTTTCTTCGTTTAATATCATTTTTACCATTCTTTGTACTTGTATTTTGTCTGCTCTACCATATCCTGTCACTGCTTGTTTTACTTGCAAAGGTGTGTATTCATAAGTTGGTATTTTATGAATTCTTGCTGTTATTAGTATTACTCCTCTTGCTTGTGCTACATTTATTGCTGTTTTTGCATTATTGTTGAAGAATAGTTCTTCTATTGACATTGCTTCTGGTTTATATTCTTCAATTATTTGTGTTAAATCATTATATATTTTTTCGAGTCTTAATGGAAAAGATTCTTTTGCTTCTGTTAAAATTGCTCCAGAATTTATTAATTTGAACTTATTTCCCACATAATCTATTATGCTATATCCGAGTTATTGCAAATCCTGGATCAATACCTAAAATTCTCATTTTGTTAATTTTCTCCTTTTTGCTATTTTTATAAAATTTCCTGTTGGAAAAGAAATTAAATTTTGGCAAGGAAAATTTAATTTTATTTTCCTAATATGATTCTAAAAACCTCAGCAATACTCCAAGCCTGTGTAATACATCCTTTAGGCAAATATGGTTCTTTAGAATCATAAATTTCTGCAATTCCGCCTATACAACCCCTATGATAAATTTCTTCTTTAAAAGTTTTAGTTGTTTTGCTAATTAATTCTTCTATTTTTTTACGTAATTCTTGTCTCTCTTCTAATGTCTTTGCTGTATATAAGCTATTTTTCAAGCTGTCATAATACAATCCTAAAAGCCAAGGCCATGTAATTCCTTGATGATAACTACTATCTCTTTTCTCTGGTGAACCTTCATAAATTTCAACATAATTTTCTTCACCTTTGGCTAATGTTTTTAGCCCATATGGATTTAATAGCTTTTCTTCTACTGTTTTTATTGTATTTTTTGCTTCTTCTGAACTTGGGTCTAATACTGGATGTGTTAAGCTTAATGTAAA
>CALXCG010000037.1 GCA_944386745.1 uncultured Clostridia bacterium
AATAAAACCTGTTAAAATCCAAAATAGTATATCTTGAATATATGTAATTGCATCTTTTGTTTTGATAGTTTTTCTTAGAATTCTAAAGAAATCAAATAAAACTCCTATAATGATTCCATTAATAATGAAAATCAAAAACAGATATGCTTGATTAGTAACCACATTTGCCTCCTTGTTATTTAGTTATAAAATGCAAATCTAACACTGATTTTCTTATTTAAATATTTTATTTAATATACTTCCACCTTTATTTTTGTCAATTTCTTTATCACTATATGCTAAATATGATATATCTCCCTCAACTATTACTTCTGAGGTATCAATACTTAATTTATTAATTCTAATATTCTCACCTTTTACAGTCAAAAGTCCTAGCTCTGTTTCTACCATAACTACTTGGTCATCAAAACTAAGTACGTCTATAACTCCTGATATGCTTAGCTTTCCTCTATTTTCTAAAATTAAGTTTTGGATTACTCCTGTAGCTGTTTGTTTTCTTTCATCTATGGTCATAATAAAACCCCCTATTTATTATTGCTCTACGCAATTCTAACATTTTAATTTTCCTGCTATTTATATGTATTCAGAGTTTGTCTTTTTTAGAACTGAAAAAAAGAAAGTTGTGTTAACAACTTTCAAAATTTACAATTTGGACACAATACTTAATATATCTCCATTTTTACCTCTTTGCCCTTAAAAGCATATACCATTTTTGTTATATTTTTAAAGCCTCTTTCTTTCAAATTTTGTTCATATCCTTTTTCTTCTATTTGTTTTTTGGCATTTTCTATTGTTTCTTCTATCGTCTTTTCTTCCATATCTTCCATTACTTTAAATTCCATTATAAAGCTATTTCCGTTTTTATCTTTTGGCTCTAACATTATGTCATATCTTCCCATGCCTGATTCTCTATTTGAATTTACGTAGTAACTATCTTTTAATCCCACTAACATTCCTAATACAAATGCATGATAAAAGTTTTCTGCTGTATTCTCTCCTACATCCATATAACTAAACATTTCTCTTACTAATATTCTAAATTTTTTCTCATATTCTTTTAGATTTAATGTTACTAAATCATTTAATATACTTTTTAAATCGTTTCCTATTACTTTATTTCTAAACCATTTGTCTATTATATCTTCAAATAAGTGCTTTATTTCATAATTTGGAAGTTTTACTTTATATATTCCTTCTGCTATATTTACTGTTTCCTCTACCTTTAAATATCCTGTTCCAAGCATTAATCCCCATATGTTGTCTTCGTTATTTTCTATTCCTACTATTACTGTTTCTAAATCTATTTTTACTTCTATTGCCTCATCTTTTAATAGTCTTTCTATTTTTTCTTTTACTGTTTCTGAATTTTTTAATATTAATTTAATTAAATCGTTTGAACTTGTATTTGTCCAATATGGTTTTAATTCTTTTTTGTTTAAATAGTTTAATATACTCCATGGATTATATATTCCTTCTATATCTCCCATTTTATATCCATCATACCATCTTTTTATTTCTTTTTTATCATCTTGTACTTCAAAATCTTCTATTACCTTGTCCATCTCTTCTTCTGTTATTCCAAAATCATCTGCAAATTCATTATCCAACACTGTATATACATCAAAGTTATTTGCACCACTAAAAATGCTCTCTTTTGCTACTCTACTAACCCCTGTTATTACTGTCTTTTCTAAATATGGATTATCTTTAAATGTTACTCCGTAGAATGTTTTGAAAAATTTTACTGCTTCATCATAATATCCCTCTACATATGCATTTTGTAATGGTACATCATATTCGTCTAGTAACAATATTACTGGTTTTTCAAAGACTTTATATAATAATCTTGTTAGTAATTTTAATGCATTTTGCATATCAACTTTATTCGCTTTAAGATTTAAAATTGTTTTAAACATTTCTTTTTCTACATCTAGTAATTTTTCATTTTCTAATATACTTACATAATCTATATATAATTCTACCAATTCTGTTCTCAATGATAATAATGTTTCTTCAAAGTTATTTCCTTTTACATCCTTTAATGTCATATATATTACTGGATATGCTCCTAATTTTGATGTATATTTTTCTTCTTGTTCCATTATCTTTAATCCATTAAATAATTCTCTATTATCTTTTTGCCTACAATCGAAATAATATTTTAACATGCTCATGTTTAGTGTTTTTCCAAATCTACGTGGTCTTGTTACTAATACTACTTTGCTGCTATTATCTATCATATCTTTTATATACATTGTTTTATCTATATAGTAATAATTTTTTATTCTTAAACTTTTAAAATCACTTTCACCTATTCCTATACCGTTACTTACCATTTTAGCACTTCCTCTCAATTGAATCTTACATTTGTATTTTACTATACAAAAGAAAAAATAGCAATGATTCACTTGCCATTTTTTTGAACTATTTTTATTACATATTATTTGATTTCACTGAAATTCTAATATTGGATAACCATTATTTATATTTCCTGTATATTGTAAGCATTTCTTAAATAACTATTATTACTATGTGCAACACGTGACGCACGCAATTTAGTATATACAAAAAAGCCAACAACTCAACTGTTGACTTTCCTTAACTTAATGACATTAGGGACGTTGTTAAAATCCCTATAAATATCTATAATTATCTATTTTGTAATTATTTATTATTTCATTTTCAGTTAATGCTTTGCTATAAAGCCTAGCAGCATAAACTGTACCATTTAATGGCTTAAAGTTAGTTAATCCAATACTATTTTCTCCACTTGGATTACCTCCAATACACATAAAAGTTGATGATTCTAATATACTTGTTTTATTTTCTTCATTGACTTGAGAATCTAAATTACCATTTATATATAATTTTACTGTATCACCATCATATGATAAAGCCAAATAATATTTTTTATTTAATTCAATTTTTTCATTTGAAAAGCAATTTGTATAAACGCCATTAGTATTAACAGCTCCTAAAATAGTTCCATCACTTCTTAGACTTATATAGGAACCGGCATGTTCTGGATTACCAAACCAATCCATATTTTTACTACTTTCTCCATATTCATTGAATTCAACTACTGTTTCCATTGTTATATATTCAGTATAAATTTTTCCGAAGTTAACATACCCATTTTCTCCATTAAATTTTAATCCGTTTTTTTCCCAAATAACATCACCATTTAAGGAACCATTATAAGAATTACCACTAACATCTGCCCATATTTCAGTATTACTATTGTGTGCAGTATTTAATTGAACATTATACAATCCATCCCAATTGGCTAGTATTCCATCACCTATATAATTATCTATTATATAAACGTACTTGTCTAACATTCCATCTATTTGATATGTTGGATTATTTGTTATAATAGTACCTGTTCTTTTGTCCACATCATTCTTACTAGAAATTATTCCTTCATTATATAACTTATCAATAATATCAGATATAGTTGGATTTTTAGATTTTTCTACTTCAGATATAATTAGTTCAATTTTTTCTCTAATAGAACTGATTTCTGCACTTTGTTTACTATCTTATGCTTTTGATATAATTCCCTTTGCATTAATTCTAAATTTTTTACTTTTTATTTTTCTGTTTTTCATCTCTTAAATTCCTCCGTATCTCATAATATTATTTCTATTATTTCCAATTAAAAACAACATATTCAAATATTTAGATGTTCAAAATCCTTAATATTTATATAATAATGTAAATGATTTTTTAATTTTCATATAAAAATACCTCACTTTTCTTTAGTATGATTTTATCTTATAACAAATTGTTTTAAAAATCAACATTTTGTTTTAATTTTTTTTTATAATTTCCTATGAGTTAACTTACTCGTAAAACATTAAAAAAATTTTAAAGTTTATTTGAAAGGAGATTCACAATATGAAAACACGTATTAGAAATTTAAGAGAAGATAATGATTTAACTCAAAAGGAATTAAGTCATTTATTAAATATTTCTCAAGTTGCATATTCTTATTATGAACTAAATAAAAGAAGTATACCACTAGAGTTACTTTCTAAATTAGCAGATTTTTATAATACAAGTGTTGATTATTTATTATATAGAACAGACGAAATAAAGCCATATGCAAAATCTAAATTGAGCAATAAAGCAAAAAAAGAAACTATAAAATTATAAAACAGAGAATTATTATCACTTTAAATAACACATTCTCCGTCTCACAATTATACATCTATACATCGATTAAATTATTTTATATTAACTTAACTTAAATTTAATTCAACCAATTCAAATACTGAACTAACCTTCTTATCTATATTTTCATTTAACAATTCAGAGCTATTTTCCATCCTGTAACCATCATATTTCTTAATCATATTAAAATCTACATCATCATCCCCTACAGTAGTTATCTTGTAATCATTTTTAGGTAAGATTTCAAGTAATCTTTCAATACCGTTTTCTTTAGTATTTAATTTATAATTAAGAAACAATTTACTATAATCTTTTTCATTTTTAAGAACAACCTGAAAATCTTTATTCAAATCATCTTCCAAAACATCTTTTAACTTTTCAAGTTTTGTCTTATCTCCTTTAATTTTATAGCCTAATAGCTTATCAATTTTCTCATCATATTCTTTATATATTCCATATCTTGTAACAGAATAATCACTATCATTATATTTAGATAATATATTTTCAGTTTTATTTAATATATCATCATTAACATTTCCCATATATAGCAAATCTCCATCATGGTCAAAAATACTTCCACCTGTATTGCAACACAAATAATCAAATGGTATTTTATATGTATCTATTTCTTTTTTCATAGATTTCCAACTACGAGATGTAGAAATTACAAATAAATTGCCATTTTCCTGAAATTCTTTAATGCACTCAATATTTTTATATAACTGATTTTCATCAGTATAAAAAGTATTATCATAATCTGCTACAAGTATTTTCACCATAACATCTATCCTTTCACTACATTGCTAACTTTGAAAAATGCTTATCATATCTTTCAATTTCATGTTCAAAATCATTGAAGTCTAAAACAATTTCTTCTGCATTTTTAGTTTGCTTTTCCCAAAAAGATACTGAACTTTCTATTTTATTTGCCATCCATTTATCAATTTTATTGCTGTCTATATGTCTATTTATTGCATTTGTCAAAAACTTTGTACACCAAAAGCTATGATGTGCAATACATGGAAAAGGCTCTTGCATTTTGCTAATTCCTTCCCAATTCTTCTCTTTTGGTTTTATTATATAGAAATTATTTTTGGAAATGTCTACTGATTTAGATAATAAAATAGAAGAAATGTCTTTTTCTATATTTATGAAAATTTTTTCTTCTTTATGATTTTCTACTATTTTTTTGATTTCTGGATGGTTAGGAAAATCTTTCCTAACACTTAGAAAATAACTTATAGGAAAGATTTTTTTGTGATTTACAAATATACTATCATCTGATAAAAAATTATACTTCTTTTGTAATAATTTAATCAAAAATGATGTTTTTCCTCCTCCACTTTCTCCTATGAAGCAAAATGAATGATTATTTTTACTTATAGAAGAAGCATGTAATGGCAGATATCTTTGGTTTATTGTTAGAAAATCCAATATTATTCTATATAAATTGTTTTTACTGCCATATAGTTGTATTTTGTTGTAATTTGTCGTATATTGTAAAACAAAATTATCAGTTGAGTATGGAAAATATGCAAAAAGATATTCTTTATATTTGTAATACCTATTTATATGATTTTCCAATGATAATTTTTTTCCGCAATATTTGATTTATATTTTTATAAAAAATGTCTAATTCTTCTGGAATATAGCTTTTAGCAGTTCTCTTGCAAAAAGAAATTACTTTTTCTTTATCTTCTTCATCCTCATTTAGCCATAAATCTATTGTTATTCGTTTAATATTTTTATTATATGCTAAATTAGAATTATGAAAAGGCATTTCTAGCTTCTTGTTTTTAGTATATATATTAAAATTATAGATTCCTATTTGCCATTTATACTTATAACAAATTGACACTTCATCACCTCAAATTTTTACATACTTATTAAATGATAAAAATTTGTTTTATTGTAGTTTATTTTATCTCATTATACTAATTCTGGGATTTGATTATTGTCACTTTTTGTCGTGAAACATGAGTGTAAATTAGGACAAATAGGGTCTAGTCCATAATATAACTTATTGTTATTAATTTGTAAAGCAGGGCAACCCCTTCCACACTCTTGTTTTTTGCTACATTCCTTACATAAACTCATTTTTTCTTTTCTTTCCTCATTTTTTTGTTTAATTTCATTTTGACACTTAGTTTTTAATGTCAAAAAATCTTCTTCTAACAAAGAACCAACATCAAATCCTTGTTCCGATTTCATAAGCCATGGACATCCACCTAACTTACCATCATATGTAATATCAAAAAATTGTTCTGCCTTACATTCTTGCAAAACCGCTTCTTCATCATCATTATATTTATCTGCTCTAAACACTTCAATCTTAAGATTACTATTTGTTTCTTCTTGCCATCTTTGAAGCTTCTCTATTTTATCTTGCAATCTAGAAACCAAATCACTTTGTTGATTTTTAAAATTCTCCGCTCCTCTGCCAAGTTCTGCAACTAAATAAAAACTCATTACACTTAAATCTTTATCAATTGCAATTTCAATCACCTTTTCCATCTCATCAATACTTTCTTCTGTAACCATAAAACTAGCTCCAGTTTTAATAGGTGATGCCTTTAACATATCCATAGCATTCATCAAAAGTTCAAAAGAACCTTTTACCCCTCTTAACGCTTCATGAGTTTTAGCAGTACCACCATCAATACTTAGATGGATATAATCAACGCCAGCATTATGCAATTGTTCGATTAATTTCTTATTTAAAAGTATACCATTTGTACTAATTGATGGTTTTATATTATATTCAGAAATTTTTTGACAAATATCTACAATATCCTTCCTTAAAAGAGGCTCTCCACCGAGAAAGCCAGATAGCATTTACAGATTTATCTTTTGCAACATTTTCTATAATCTTGTACATTTGTTTTGTACTTAACTCTTTTTCAATTCCTTTTTGAGTATTTTGAAAAAACAAACAATGTTTGCAATACATATTACATTTTGGAGTTACCTCCCATAAAATACGAATTTTATCATCACTTAGATGAAACGGACAAGCATTTAAAATCTTCACTTTTAATATCCTCCTTTTCTAATAATGGATCTTTTGAAAAGTATGTGTTATTTCTTTCCATACAAATTGCTAAACAACCTGTTCCATACTTCTTAATTCTCTCATATTTCAACTTATTAAAAATCTGAATCTCATCAGAATCAATAATTTCTTGGAAAGTAGTATTTTTCAAACTCTGTTTTGAAGTATACTTTCTATCCATCTTTTTAATCCATGAGCAAGGTGAAACATATCCTTGAGGATCAATATAGAAAAACGTTTCTCCTGCTGGACATACAGTATCTGAATTTTCAAATTTTTCATTTCTATGCATTGATATCTTTATCTTGTTTTTATACTTTTCTTGATATTCATGAATTTTCTCTATTGTTTCATCAAAGTATTTTATATCAACACACACATCTTTATTATCTTTTAATCTACCTACTTGTACTAGCCAATTAAAAACCATTTCATCTACATTTAAATCGCATAAGTACTTAATCATATCTTCTAATGTTTTATAATTCTTCTTCCAAATAACTGTGCCAACCCTTACATATATATGGTGCTTTTTCAAAAGTTTGATAGCATTTATAGTTGGCTCAAAATAATTTCCACCTCTAAACTCATTAAAGTCATCTTCTATATTACTGTCCAAACTAATATGTACTTTATTTATTTTCAATTTTGACAATTCTGATGCTATTTCGTCTGTCAAAAAAGAGCCATTTGTTGAAATATTACAAGTGATATCATATTCTCTCGCTGTACGTAATATATCTAAAATATCTTTCCTAGAAAAAGGCTCTCCACCTGAAAAGTATATCTCTTCCACTCCAAAATCATTTAGTTGTTTTAAAATATTTTTACTCTGTATTGTAGTTAATTCATCTTTTGTATCAACCAAATCTGCTGAAGCACAACAATGTTTGCATTTATAATTACAATATTTTGTCACCTCCCAAATAACTCTTTTCTTGTCTACTTTAAACAAGCAAAATTCTTGATTTGACATTTTATTCTCCCTTCAAAAATTTATTTTAAATTATTTTTTATATAGGCTTTTACATTTTATATAATGCAAAAACTTTTATTCCTCTAGTTTCTTTATTGCCTTATTAATTATTTTTGTACCTAACTTTTCTATAAAATATTCATTACTTTTCAAATTGTCTATCAATTCCTTTTTAGTATATGCATCAACTTCAATATTTTTAACTGGCTCTATTTTATTTTGTATTCCATATAATCCCGCATACAAGATAGCAGCAAACATTAAATAATAATTTTGACTTGCATTTAAGCCATTATATATACATCTCTTACTCCACCCTATTCTATCTTGCTTTTGTTTCTCATTAAAATACAAAGGAACTTGTAACAAACTATTTCCCCTAGTCACCGAAATTTTAGTTCTATAATACTTTTGTGGTTCGTTACTTGTAGCAGTTGCCAAAGCCTTCAAACTTTTTTCATGATATAAAATACCATTCATAAAACTTTTTCCTAATTGGCTTAATTCGAACTTATCTTCTTCATCAAAAAATAAATTCTTTTCTCTTTTTCCCTTCCATAAACTCATATGTATTGGACAAGATGACAAATTCAATTTTTCTATATTTTTAAAAGAAATCTCCATATTTTCCTGATGTGCTAAGTTTCTAGCAAACCAATTTGCTGTCCATAATTTATCAGCAGCAACATCTGCTACATCTGGAACTAAATCTATTCTATTATGTGTTTCTCCATATGGCAGATAATATTCGATATCAATATTGGCTTTTAATAATTCATTAACCAAATTATTTTGGAAAATCGTCTTTTTGTTTGTTGCCAAAGTCTCATAAAAATTTTGATACTCACATTGAGTAGAAAAATCATTTGAATTATCAATAGAATAAATAAATTCTGTTCCAAACATTGGTGTCATTTTCAATTCTTCAAATTCGCTAACAGCCTTCTTTAATAGTCCTCTTGTATCTAATGATGTATTTTTAATAGAACAAAATATTACGGCTGCTCTCTGGTTTTCATCTTTTAAGAATGGAATAATTCTAAATGAGAATGGATCTGGCAAAATAACTAACCAATCATTTTCCTTATCATCTTTAAAATCTTGTATTAAATTTCCATTAATACTAATACCATCAAACCAAGATACATGAGTATTATTTATTAATTCCTGAACACCTACCATTTTTGTTAAAATATTTCCTGTAAAATCAACAAAATTTAAATAAATATTTTGAATCTCTTTTTCTTTTAATTCTTTTTTTATCTTTTCTATTTGTTCTTCCACTTTACTATCATTCCTTTCCCGGGATTAGGGGGACGATCCTAAAAATCCCTGTTTTTAGGGATAAAGGGACGGACCTATATTTCATTATTCGACAATATTTGTCAAAGGTCCGTCCCCATTTCCCTGTTTTGAGGGATTTTAAGGACCGTCCCCCTAATCCCTCTTGCATATACAATTGTCTATGTGTTCTGGATAATAGCCATCATAAAGATGTCCTCTTGCCCCTAAATGAGAAACTACATTTGCTGTCAGCTTATTTGCCAAGAAAAATGTTGTATCTACCCAAGGTCTTGTAACTTTCTTGTCATTTTCATAATATTTTTGTATGAACATTGAAAAGAAAGCATCTCCTGCACCTGTGTCATCAATTTCTGTTTTACAGTAAATAAGGCTTTTATGGATTATATGATTTTCAATTACAAAATCAGCGCCTTCTTTACCTCGTGTTACGATCATGAATTTAGCACCTAATAGATTGAATAATTCTAACAAATTATCTTTTTCAATATTAAATCTTTGCATCAGATATTTTTCTACAGTTTCATTTAACTGTAAAATTTCTATGTTTTTGTTTTGCAAAATATTTAATATGTCTTGATTAGAAAAATTCTCCAATCTTTTTGTCCTTCCGATATCTAACACCTTTTCATTTGGAAAAGTCGTAATAATTGGTATATTTTCAGGTTTTAAACCATCCAATATTAAGATATCATTTGGACTAGTCCACTTCCGACAATATTCAGTTGATACGATTGGTTCATACCATGTTTTGCTTCCACAAATTGGGCATGTCCTTTTACTTACATGTTTATCGCCTTCAACAGTTAAATGATAACATCTGGTTTTTGCTTCTCTTTTTCTTATAACAAAAGATGTATCTACATTTAACTTCATTAGACTATGCAATGCTATTTTTCCTGCTAAATCCATTCCACATCCAGAAATTACGGCAGTTTTACATCCTCTTGATGCTAAGTTTGCTATTACATTGAACCGCGAAGAACCGCCATCTATTTTAACAAGTTCTTTTTCGTATCCAATATTTCTGTAATAACAGTCTGCAACTAAGTCTCCTAATGCTACATATCTCATTTTGTTTCCTCCTTTTGTCTACATGCTATTGTTTCTACTAGTTTCATATTGTGATTATAGCATCAAATATGCATTTTTTTTAATTTTTTTTATGAAAATATTGATTTATTATACAAAATGGATTATAATAAGTTACATAATCAGTGGTTTGAAATATATCATTATCTATTTCTTACTACATAATATTTTTTTAAGACAGAAAGGAGCTTACTTTATGAATTATGCAAAAATCAAAATTTTAAGAACAAATGCCTTAATAGGCCGGCCTAATGCAACTTTAAAGTTTGGAAATGACAACTGCATAGTTATACCTATGGCTGTCATTGATGAACTTGAGAAGAAGGCTGGTGATTATACTGAACGTGCCAGGAATGCAAAACATGTATTAAACTACCTTGAAACATTTGACATTAACAAACTTATGTCTGAAAAAGGAGTAGTACAAAAAAATGGTTCAACTCTTCGGATTGAAGATGGTTTCTCCGACATTGAACTCAGAGGAGATGCATCCAAAAATCTAAGTTATTTAGATAGAAGATCTTTACAGATTGCTAAAGGTCTAAAGGAAAATAGTGGTAAACGAAGTGTTGAATTAATTTCCAAAAATGCAGCTTTACGCCTTAAAGCAAAATCATTAGGTATTAAAGCTTCAGATGTAAGGGATGACATTTTTCCACGATTAGAAGAGCAATATACTGGTCGAGTTGAATGTCAACTTTCTAAAGCAAAAATGGATAAATTCTATAAAGAAGGCTTTATTCTTCCAAAAGATATTTATAATAACTATGGAATTGAATGGATGCCTAATCTGTTCTTGTCTATGACAAGTTTAGAAGATTCAAAAGTTTCTGCCCTTGCAAAGTTTGATGGAGAAAAAATTGTTCCTTTAGTACATTCAGAAGATCATCCTTTTGGTATTTCCACTAAAAAAGCTGGTCAAATCATGGCATTAGAGGCTTTGCTTGAAAGTCCAGAAAAAGCTCCCTTAGTAATAATAAAAGGTGGTGCTGGAACTGGTAAAACGTATCTTTCTTTAGCAACAGCACTTGAAAAAACCATTGAAGCAAATCCAATATATTCCCGTATATTGATTACTGCTCCAACAGATACTATTGGCGGTGGAGATTTAGGTTACCTGCCAGGTGAATTGGAAAAGAAATTCAATCCACATCTTGGAGGTATTATGGATAATCTTCGTGTATTGTTAGGTTCTGACAAAAAAGAAAAAACAAGCAAAAATAAATCCAATAAATCAAAATCATCATATCATCACAAATTCTTAAATGACGATGATTGTGATGATCCTAAAGGAAGCTACGTAGAAACTGGGCAGCATTTATTTGATAGTGGAATTATTGAAATGCAGTTAATTGCATATCTTCGTGGTAGAAGTATTACAAATACTATTTTTATCATCGATGAAACGCAAAACGTTCATCCAGATGATATAAAAAGTATTGTCACACGTGCAAGTACTGGAAGTAAGTTTGTATTTCTTGGAGATCCTACACAAATTGACAATCCAGAGTTAAATGAACAATATAACGGTTTAGTTTATCTCTCGGAAAAAATGAAAGAATCACCAATGGCCTATATTATAAGTCTTACAGATGAAGAATCTGTTAGAAGTCCATTGGCAAAGTATGCAGCAACAATTTTATAATTTTTAGTTTCACAGTTTTGAAAAAATATTATAGGGAAGCTTGTTATTCAGCTTCCCTTAAATATTTAAATATTATTTTTCATCTTCTAATAATTTACTTTGTATCTCTTCCAAAATATCATCATCAACCACATTCTTAAAAGTAATAGAAATCTTTGATTCTGAAACATCAAATTCAAGCATATCAAGTTTATTTTTATCAACAATATCTAAAACACTTTTCATTGCATCAATATTTCTGATAATACCATTTCCAACAATTGAAACTCTTGATAAGTCTTTCTTTATAATACTTTTTATGGTATTTTCTTCTATAATATCTGATATGACAGTACCTGGTTTATTATTAAAAGTAGATTTAGTTATAATAGGAATTTTAAATTTTTCCCCTATCTCAACACATCTATTATGCAACACCTTAGCACCTTCACTTGATATTTCCAACATCTCTTCATATGATAAAGCTGAAAGTTTTTTAGAATTTTTAATTTTATTTGGATCAGCTGTATACACTCCATCTACATCTGAAAAAATATAGCAATTTTTAGCATTTAAAGCTGCCGCAACAGCTACTGCTGATGTATCTGAACCACCTCTACCAAATGTAGTTATATCCATATTTTCATTAATTCCTTGAAAACCTGTAATAATAACTATATGTTTTTTCTCTAACTCTTTTAAAATCCTTTCTGTGTTAATATTTTGTATTATTGCGTTTTCATTCGTATTATTAGTATAAATTCCTGCTTGCCATCCAGTCAATGATATAGCTTTATAACCTAAGCTATTTAATAAAATACTTAATTTTGCTGCTGACATTTGTTCACCACAGCTTACTAATGCATCCATCTCCCTTTTTTCTACATCTTTTGCTAACTCTTTAGCTTCACTAATTAATTTGTCTGTCATTTTGCCTTGTGCTGATAGTATAACAACAATATTATTGTTTTTGTTATACATGTTGATAATTTTGTCTGCTACAACTTTTAGTTTTTCGTTGTCTGCAACTGAACTTCCTCCAAATTTTAATACAATTGTGTCATTCATTTTATGCGCCACCTCTTCAAAGCAACAAAGTGCTTTTCAAAATAATATAGAGAGTTTAACTTAATTAAATTAATCTCTCTATTATTATATTCAACTAAACCTTTAATGTCAACAAAAAATTAATTGACTCATTGTTTTAAAAATGCTTCCATAAAATCTGTAATATTACCATCCATAACAGATTCCACATTTCCTACTTCATAATTCGTTCTATGGTCTTTTACCATAGTATACGGGCAAAATACATATGATCTGATTTGACTTCCCCATGCAATTTCTTTTTGTTCACCTTTTAAATCTTCTATTTTTTCTTTTTGTTCTTGCTCTTTTAAATCTAATAATTTTGATTTTAACATTTTCATTGCAGTTTCTCTATTTTGAATTTGTGAACGCTCTGACTGACAAGCTACCACTATATTTGTTGGTATATGTGTTATCCTTACTGCTGACGATGTCTTATTTATATGTTGTCCTCCTGCTCCAGATGCTCTATATGTATCTATTCTCAAATCATCTGGATTTATTTCAATTTCTATATCATCAGTAATTTCAGGCAAAACTTCAACTGATGCAAATGATGTGTGTCTCCTTCCCCCACTATCAAATGGTGAAATTCTAACTAATCTATGTACTCCTTTTTCGCATTTCATATATCCATATGCATTTTCACCTATTACCTCAAATGTAACGCTTTTTAGTCCTGCTTCTTCACCTTCTAAATAGTCTAATTCTTTTACCTCGTAGTCATTTTTTGTTGCCCATCTGGTATACATTCTATATAGCATTTCTGCCCAATCTTGTGATTCTGTTCCTCCTGCTCCTGGATGTATTGTAACTATTGCATTATTACTATCATATTTTCCTGAAAATAAAGTTTCTATCTCAAATTTTTCAACTTCTTTTTTTACTTTATTTGTTCCTTTTATAATATCTTTTGCTACTTCTTCATCTGGTTCTATATTCACTAATTCTGTTAATTCTTTTAAATTTTTTATTTCATTCTCTATTTCTTGATATTTATTACTCTTTCTTTTTATACTTTTTATTTTTCCTAAAACTTTTTGTGAATTTTTTTGGTTATCCCAAAATTTTGCATCTAGTGTTTGTTTTTCTAATTCTTTTAATTCTTCTTGCAATTTAGCAATGTCAAAGTGACTCACCTAATTCTTTTAATTTGTTTTCTAATTCTTCTAGTATCTTAGAGTTTTCTTCTAATTCAAACATTTTATCACTCTCCTAACTTGCTTTATTTTAACATATATTTATATTGATTTCAATTTTTAGCTGATTAAAATTTATAATAATTTTAGAGCTATGTTTCCATAGCTCCTTTAAATCCTTGGTTATTTGGCAGGTGTGCCAAATCCTGCATCTCTTTTGACCTCTAGGGTGTGTGGATGGCACTATTGTCCACTTCAAATAACCTACTTATATTGTACTTTTATTATACTCCTTTTATTCATTTTTGTCCAGATTTTATATTTAAAAGTTTCAATTTTCTTGATTTATACCCTGTTTTTCTTCACACAATTCATTTTTTTACTTTTCCAAATAATTTTACCTCTATTTCTTATTGTCTGATTCCATGTTCTCTTATTCAGCTTCATCAATGTTATTATTGAATTTTTATTATGTTCTTTATCTTGTCCCAAAGCTAATTTTATAACTACCCTACCATTTTTTTCTATAGTACTTACCTGTTTTAAATATATCATTGTATCTTTATGTCTATTATCCTCAATAATATAATCAGGTTCATTTATTATACTTTTTATATACGGTCTCAATTGCTTATATTCTTCTTCATGATATAAAAGAATGTGTTCATACAATCTTTCATCTGTTAATATTACTTCTTCTGTTACTATTTTATTCTTATATTTACCTAGTTTTCTCTTATCTAAATTTGTTATATATTGCAATCTACTACCTTCTTTTTAATTAATACTATTTTTCCATTTAAAGAATAAGTGTTTGCATTATATAACCATTACCATTTTTTGTCAATAGTTTTTATAAATTTTATATACAATTATCTAAAAATATATAAAATTTTGTCCAGTAGCACACTAGTTACTACTGGACATTTTGACTCATTATTTGGAATAAAAATATTCTCTGTAATCACGGAGCAAACTTTCCGTATCCGCTTCACTATTGCATTTCACAGTAAACAGCAATCGGTCACTTGAATAACTATAACTTGCATTATAATTACAAGCAAGAATTTACTTTTACTTTTCTAATATAACATAAAAGATGGTGCATTTCAACACCATCTACATAAAATTATTGATTTCTTCCGTGACAATTCTTATATTTCTTCCCACTTCCGCATGGACAAGGATCATTTCTACCAATCTTAGGACCTTCATTACGAATAGTTCTATCAACATCAGTACCAATCTTAGCCCCACCATCAACACTGTGGATAGCCTCTAATGCTGCACCTGTAATCTTAACAGTCTCTTGTCTCTTTGTCTCGCCTTGTTGTCTAATATGCATCAAAATCTTAGTTACATCATATTTAATATCATTAATCATCTCGTCAAACATATCAAAGCCTTCAAGTCTGTATTGAACAACAGGATCTTTTTGACCATAAGCACGTAAACCAATACCATTTTTTAATTCATCCATGCTGTCAATATGATTCATCCATTTTTCATCAACAACTTTAAGCATAACAACTCTTTCAAGCTCTCTCATTTCGACTGAACCAATATCTTGTTCTTTTTGTTCATATATTTCCAAAGCTCTTTTTCTTAATTCGTCTGAAATTGCCTGTGGATTAGTTTTGTTTTCTTTTACGAAGTCTGACATATCAATTCCAAATACATTTAAAATTTCAGTATTTAAAGATTCTACATTTACTTCTGATGTTTCACCTTCTATAAACATATTTGATATGTTTTCTGCAACAAAATCAATCATTGCAATTATATTGTCATGGATATTTTCTCCATCAAGAACTTCTCTTCTTTGTTTATAAATAATTTCTCTTTGAGCATTCATTACATCATCATATTTTAATACATTCTTACGAATACTGAAGTTTCTACCTTCTACTTTTTTCTGTGCATTTTCTACTGCATTTGAGATAATTCTTGAATCTATTGGCATATTTTCGTCTGCACCTAATGTATTATATACTTTAGTAATTGCATCTCCACCAAAGATTTTCATTAAGTCATCATCTAATCCAATATAGAATTTAGATTCTCCTATATCTCCTTGACGTCCAGAACGTCCACGTAACTGGTTATCAATTCTTCTTGATTCATGTCGTTCTGTACCAATAATTTTTAGTCCACCAGCTTCAATTACTTTTTCTTTTTCTTCTTCTATTTGCTCATCAAATTTATTTACTAACTCTTTAAATTGCTCTCTTGCTTTTAAAATGTCTTGGTCATCTGTTTCATAATATGTGTCTGCTGCTTCAATTAATTCAGCTGGAACTTTATTTTTTCTCATAGCTTCTTTTGCTAAATATTCACTATTTCCGCCAAGCATAATGTCAGTACCACGTCCTGCCATGTTTGTTGCAATTGTTACTGCACCATATTTTCCTGCTTGTGCAATTATTTCAGCCTCTTTTTCATGATATTTAGCATTTAATACTTCATGTTTTATTCCTTCTTGTTTTAATAATCTACTTAATTTTTCAGATTTTTCGATTGATACTGTACCAACCAAAACTGGTTGAC
>CALXCG010000038.1 GCA_944386745.1 uncultured Clostridia bacterium
TTAAATCTCATCTTTGGAGCTACTTCTGGTACTGTTGATTTTCCATCTACCCATTCTACATAGATTAGTTCTCCACTAACATACTCTGCTCCACCTGATTTTGCTACATTAAATTGTACTAATTCACTATTTATATTTCCTATATATGTATAATCTTCAAATAATAATTTACTATCTTTATTTTTTAATACTTTATCATTTTGACATCTTCCAATATTTTCTGGTAAACTACTTAAATTTACTTTTTGTACTTTATTTTCAGATAAATTATTTTCATTTTCTGAAGATACTTCTAAAATATATTCTTTTGACATATCTATATTTTTAATTGATAAATCAAAATAATATGTATTTCCACTTTCTTGTTTAACAAAACATTTTTTATTAACAGTTCCATCTGTTGATTTTAATTTCATTACTGGATTTTCTCTAGGTACATTTAATTCTCCTTCTATCCACTCAACCACTATGATTTTTCCTTGTAAATAATAACTACTATCTGAAATTTTTAATGTGTTTAAAGATACTATTTGTGAGTTTATATCTCCAACATATTCTTTTATTTCTTTATTTATTGCATTATCTTTTACTGAATAATAATATGTCTTATCTTCTCCAATTCCCCTTGAAGCTCCTAAGTTAGGAGTTACTGTATAATGTACAGGCACATTTACCTTATCCGCTGTTGATATTTCTACTTTATACTGTTTACTACTATCTATTTCATTAAGCCCTGTATCAAAATAATATGTATTACCCCACACTTGTGATACAAAACAATTTACTGTTGATTTTCCATCTGTAGAAACTAATTTTATATTTGGTAACCCACTTGGTACAGTCTGCATTCCATTAACCCAATCTACTATTATTGCTTCACCTGTCAAATGTGTTTTATCTGAATTAATTTCTAATTTCGTAATTTCACTATTTGTAAAATTATTTTCTCTATTGATTCTAAAAAGTTCTTTATTTGCTATAATTGCCTTTGCATCTGCTTCAGCCATTTGATTAATTTTAGCATCATTTAAGTAATTTGCTCTATCAAATGGATTACTTATATAGCAATGTTCTATTATCATCCCTGGTATTCCGAAATACATTGGCTCTCTAATTATTCCATACCAATCCGCTAAAAATCCATCTGAATAATATCTATCTTCTTCTGTTGGTTTTATTATTGGTCTATAGATATGAGAAGGAACACCAACACTTGCTAAATTAGTTAATACTGCTTGTCCTAAAGTATTTGACGCCTGATAAAATCTTGTTGAATTAGTATTTGCTGTAATATATACTTCTGATCCACTTACTCTGGAATTTGTACTTGAATTTATATGAAAACTAACTAATAAATCTGCTCCATTATTTTTAGCAACTTGTGCTCTTTCTGCTAGACTTGGGCATTCATTTTCGTTTCTTGATAATATTCCTGTTATCCCTGGTTCTGCATCCAAAATTTCTTTTACTCTTGTTGCTATTTTCCAGTTAACATCTTTTTCTTGTATTCCACCTGCTACAGCACCCACATCATATCCACCATGACCTGGATCTAATATTACTATGATGTCATCTGTTGCATATACGTTTAAACTAAATATTACTCCGATAAAAACTATGAATAAAATTAAAATGTACTTGATTTTAGTGCTTCCCATAAGAATATTCCCCCTTATTTTTTATTTTTTAAAATAGTTTTAAATAAAAAAATAAATGATAAGCATCTATCTATACTTTATCATTTATTTTATAAATTTACAATAATTTTGTTAATAAAATTATACTTTATATATTATAATTAGCCAAATTTTTTCTTAGTTTTTAATACCCCTGGCAAATACAAAATTAAAAATAAAATTTTATTTTCAATATTTCTAATTTTACTCAAATTTTTCTTAGATTTAGTTAAATGACTAAACAATATATAATGTTTTATAGCATATAACCTTTTATTAAAAGTCACACCTTTAAAATCTTTTTGCAAAATTTCTTCAAAATACTTATAATATCCAAATGGATTTTCTTTAAACTGTTTTATTATATTTCTTGTATAACCTTTATCTTGATATTCACATATCATAATTGGCTTATTAATACAAATCATTTTATATTTTTCATCCATCTTATGATACATCCTAGCTTCTGTTACAAATCTCTCTCCATTCTCGAGCTCATGTTTATATTTTTTTCTAATCTTGCTTTTAAATAAAATAGCTTTTTCTCCTGTTTCTCCTTCTTTAAAATATAAATCAAACATAGTAGTTTTCTTTTTTTTGAAATTATTCCCCATACTATTTCCATTTTCATCAAATTTCAAAAAACACAAACCGTAAATATCTTTTTTACCTTTGTTTTCTTCTATTGCCTTTTTCATTATTTCAAAAGCATTATTAGTAAAATAATCATCAGAATCACAATCTATAATAAAATCCCCTGTTGATTCTTCTACTAATTTATTAATTGCAACCATTTTACCTTGATTTTTTTGATAAAAATATTTTATCTCTAAAACATTTTCATCTGATTTGTTTATATCATTTTTAAATAATTGATCTTGAAAATTTTGCACAATTTCTTTTGTATCATCTGTTGAACCATCATCCATAATTAGCCACTCTATATCTAATCCAAATTTTATATTTTTTAATATTGAATTATACAAATTTTTCAAAAGTTCAGCTCTGTTATATGTTGGGGTCAAAATAGATATTTTTATATTTTTACTCATAATTTTTCACATCTCTTTATATTATTTTTTTCAGCTCTTCTATAATACTTTCATTATCATATATTTCTACATCTTTTTCTTCTGGTTTATTTTCTATTGCCATTCTTAATCCTCCATATATTCCTTCTTCATTATTTTCTAATATCACAGAATTTTTGTAATCTACTAAAGCCTCTCTTGCAGCAGTATTAGTTATTATAATCGGTTTATTTAAAATTTTAGCTTCTTCTATTACCATACCATAACCTTCAAAATTTGATAACAAACAAAAATATGTTGCATTTTTAATATATGGATATGGATTTTCTTTTTTTCCTAATAGTAAGAATGTATCATTAACATTATTTATCTTAATTAAATTTTCTAATTTTTCTTTTTCAGGACCATCACCAATAACATATATTTTATGATAATATCCACCATCTATTAATCTCTTATGTACTTTAATTAGTCTATCTATTGCTTTTTGATCAACTAATCTTGTAACTGTTACAAAATTAGTTACATTTTCATCAAATTTTATATCTTGCAAAGCTTCTGCTTTTCTTAAAACTTTTTCTTTATCAATATAATTATATATTACTTGTCTATCCACATCTACATTTGGATATATCTCGTTAAATTTTTTCATATTGTCTTTACTTACAAAAATTAATTCATTATATTTAGAATATATTTTTCTATCTAAAATTCTCTTAATTTTAGACTTGAATCCTGCGCCAAAAACCTTAGATATGTCATTATGTATCCATGTAATTTTTTTAACATTTTTATTTCTGTAACTAAAAATTCTAGTAATTGGTCCTTCTAAAAAAGCTATTTCTACATCATATTTTCCTTTTAATTGTTTTTTAGCAATACTATTTTTTCCAAATAAAACTTTTAATGGCATACCAATTTTTCTTTGAAACTTACTTAATTGTAGATATGATTTATCACACAGTGTTTTTAGTTTTACTTTTGATGATAATTCCTTTTCTAATTCACCATTTGAATATATTGTGAATATAGTTATATCATAACTATCACTTAATTTATTTACTATATCAACTAATACTCTTTCTGCCCCACCGAATAGTTAAACTCGTTATTCCAAATACAACCTTTTTCATTTATAACTCCTTTTTCAAGTTAATTATTTTGTTCACTAACAATGTATTTATTACTACTATTATAATCATTGAAGATGAATTAAAGAATGTATATCCAGCAAAAAATGATATTGCAAATACAAATCCTGCTCCCAAGATTAACATCATATATTCTTGGTCTATCTTCTTTATATTTTTTATTCCTATATATAAACCATAAGCAAATATTAATAAAAATGGCACAAAGTATAAGGTAAAACCAATTAATCCAAAATTAAATAAAAATGCTGGTATTTCCATTTCCATTACTAATTCTCTAAAATTATTTAAGTATCCATTACCAAAAAGAATTGCTAATGGGTCTTTTTGATTTTTCACTAACATTGCATTATATATCAATTGTTGAGTTCTTTGGTCATTATTTGTTATTCCATTTTCATTACATATGTCATATAATTCTAATATACTTTTCTTTTCTGCATCACTCATGTATCCTTCTTCTAATGTTCCATCAATTATTTTATTTCTTATTTCTAATATACTTCCTGTTACATGTGCTTCTGCATTTATATTTTCATCTATTATATTACTTTCAATACTTTCTAAATGTTTTCTCCTTTGAAGAGTTGTAGAACCAACTGCTATAACTACCAATATTACTGCACAAACTCCAAAAATACATATTGCAATTACCTTTTTATTTATCTTAGCTTTTGCAATTAACTTATATATAATTTCTACAATCATATATATAATTAAAACTAAAATAAATCCATATAATCCAACTCTTGTCCCTAAAAATATTGTTAAAAATATTCCTAATAAAATTATAAGAAGTATTATAACTTTTCTATATTTCTTTATACTTAATAATGCCATATATATAAATAGTGATAATATTAATATTGTCCCTATACTATTGCCTGATTCAAACCAACCCTTTTTCCCCATTCCTTCTATGTATGTACTTGATGATGTATTTGTTAATATAGATATAAAAATTGAAATTATATAAATATACATAGAAATTATAACACTATTTTTCAATTTGGTTGAATCTCTATCTTTAAAAACAAATATAAATACAAATAAATTTAAAATCATAAAAGAATAATTCACTATATACTGTGCTTCATGTACTACATTACTATAACTACTTCCTGTTTGTAATTTTTCAAACAGATATAAATGTATCAAACCATATACTAAATATATAATTCCTACACCAAATGTATATATTTTAAATTTTTTATCATTTTTAAAAAACAAATATATCATCACAAATATTGGAATAATTGGTCTTAAAAAAGTTGATGGTGAAATACTTGTATCAAATACATTTCTAAATATAAAACTTACTATATCTAAAATTGGACAAATTATTACTAATAAACACAAAAAATCTTCTACTTTTATTTTTCTTTTTTCATTCATTTTTACCCTTTTCCTATTCAAATTAATTCATATTACAATTTCTATTTATTTACTACTTATTTGTAAACTAATGCTATATTTAGATATTTTGAAGTATATTGTGGGGACCTTATATTAATCCTAAAATCGTACAATATATTTTGAATGTTGTTTTATTTATAGTTTTCAAATACAAATCCTTTAAAGACTTATTCTTTTTCAACACAGGATTTTTCTTCCAATCTGGAAATTTCGTATTTACATTTTCCCAAGTTTTAACTAGTAATTGTTGTTGCAAATTTTCATCTTGTATCTTTACAATTCTAAGTAAAGAACTACAAAAGGCATATCTAACATAAACATATTCCAATTCATTTTTATATTTATCATATAAGTCATTTTCTTTATAAAAATCTATTACATGTTCTAAAACCTCAAAAATTTCTTGAGTTCTTTCATTTTGTACATTTGATATTGAGCCATCCCTTTGCACATAATGTACACATGGCTTTTTTAAAAATGATACTTTATCTAAATATGGTACTAATTTGTATGTAAATTCCACATCTTCATACCTTAATCCCTTTGGAAATTGTATTTTAATTTTATCAAGTATCTCTTTTTTTATTAATTTATTCCATGCTACAACTCTAACCTTTTCAAGCATTTCATTTTTTCCTGAGTAAACAATGCCACTATCAACTTTTTTCTTATTGGGGTATTCCCAATAAAAGTCACATTCCACCATATCACTATTTTCTTTTTTAGCTAGTGCATACATTTTTTCATACATGTCTTTTTCTACATAATCATCAGAATCTAGAAAAGCAATGTATTCACCTTTTGCATGTGGTATGGCATAATTTCTTGCATCTGAAAGTCCGCCATTTTCTTTTTCAAGATACACTATTTTTTCAGGATATTTTTCTAAAAATCTTTTTACTATTAGTATTGAATTATCTTTTGAACCATCATTTACTAATATTATTTCTATATCTTGTAATGTTTGATTTACTAAGGTTTCTATACATTTTTCTATATATCCTTCGACATTGTAAAATGGTACTATAATGCTTACTTTTGGCACATATATCATCTCCACTATTATATTTTTAAGTTCTTACCTAATCTTCAAATATAATTTCACATTAAATTTTAATATAATTCTTTTGATTAATTGCTTTAAATTATATGGTTTTATATTTTTATACATTTTTCTTATTTTTATTTGTTTTATATAATCTTCTAAATCTTTTTCTTTCAAATCATTAGATTTTAATATTACTGTGTTTGTATAATATCTTTTTATCAAGTTCTTTGATTTATCACTAATATCATATTCTTTGATTTTTTCAATCATATTATCATAATGTTTTAATAAATCTTTTGATTTTTGTATTTCTTTTTCATAATTTACCCCTCTTGTAATGCTATTGTTTGATTGTAAATAATAATATCCATCTTCACTAGTCGAAACAAAACTTTTAGCTTTTAATATAATTAAAGAAGTTAATCCAAAATCTTCATGATAGGTACCTTTTGCATATTCAAAATTATTTTGCTTAAAAAATTCAGTTCTATATAAATAGATACATGCTGGATCTAAGAATTTATCCCTTGTACATAACTTTTTATACCCTTCTTCTCCAGTACATTTTTCAAATATTGGTCCATCTAATTTTTCTAATATATTTCCATTTCCGTCTACTTTTTGCATTTTAAATTTAATTAAATCTATATTTTCATCAATATATTTTTCTAAATTACTATATAAATTTTCACTTATATAATCATCTGAGTCAATAAATGAAATATATTTACCTGTAACATATGGAATTGCAAAATTTCTGCAATCTGATAATCCACCATTTTCTTTTTTTAAATATTTAATCTTTACTTTATTCTCATTATTTTTTATCCATTTTTTAATAATGGCTTCAGAATTATCCTCTGAGCCATCATTTACTATAATTAATTCTAAATCATTTAATTTTTGATTACATATAGAATCTAAACATTTTTCTACATATTTTTCAGTATTATATACTGGTACTACTACACTTATTTTTGGCATTTTTACCTCTTTCAAAGTTACATTTTTTTATATTAATATTTTCTACTATGCTTGTTGCTTTTTGTTAATTCCGTTTATATAATTTCCAATTTATTTCTTGCCTTTTATTTTTTCTCTTAATTTCCACCATCTAGAATTTTTTATTGCTTCATTTTCTGATTTATATTCTTCCAATTTTCTAACTACCTCTTCAAATTCTTTTTCATAATACTTTATTTTTTCATCTTTTTCTTTTATTTCTTTTTTATCTTTTTCTAGATTTTCTTTGGTTTCATCCTTGATTTGTTGTAGATATTGTTTTAGTTTATCAACCTCTTCGTTTCTTTCTTGTTTTTCCTTTTCAAATCTTTTATAAGACTCTACTGCTGCATTTTTCAACCAATTAGACTTACCTATAACATATTTTTTATAATCTTTAACACTTATATCATCAATATACTCTTCATTACTATTTTCACACTCTTTTACAAATTTTTTACATCTATTTATCAAGTCTCTACGCAAATCTCTCCAACCATCACTATGTGTTGGAATATTTCTATAATCATATTTTACTTTTCCATTTATAAAATCTTCTTCACTACAAGATTCAATATATTTAGTATAATCACCGAATCTATCATTTCTATAATCTTCATTTAATAAAATAACAGATGTTCCTAATGCTAGACATGGTAAAGCACAATGCAACCTATATGATATTACTGCTCTTGCTCCTTGATATAGTTTCAACAAATCTTCAACATTTTTCATTCTTTCTTCCCATGAAAGTTTGTAGTAATCTTCTGGCACAGTATGTGTTACAACTTTTACTTCCATATCAGTAGTTTTTCTAATTTGCTCGACAACTTTATCACTAACATCAACGGCACAAATATAATCCTGTTTTTCTATACCTTCAAATGGTTCTAGAGTTAATGTCATACATCCAGTATATTCCGTCTTAATACCTTTACTATTTAATAATTTAACCGTATGGCTATCTCTACAACCTATTGGTTCAATGTTTTTTAAGTAATCTAATCCATAACCTTGTAAATGATATGCCCTATCTGTTGTATCCCAAAACCAATCTTTATACGTAAAATGCATCGAAATTGGTAACGGTTTTATATATGGTGAAAAAGGCCAATTTAATGTGTATTGCAAAAACCATCCATTTATTATTGTAGCTACTTTTTCTTCAGTATCTGGAACAAATTCATCCATATGATTTCTATCTATATAGTAATCAACTCTTGGCAAAAATCGTTGAGTTACATATGATTGCACATCATCACCTATATTTCTAGTATCATATTCTATCATTAAACCAAATTTCATATTAATTCTCCTTATTTTTATTTATCACTTTTTACTTCATGATATTCTTTATCAGTATTTACATTCCAAATATTATCTCTTGTTCTTATTCCTTCACGAATATTTTTTGCAGCTTCAATTGCTGTAACCATAGAATGATCCATATTGTTATATCGATGTTGTCCATTTCTTCCTATGCAATATAAATTATCAATTTGATTTATATAATCAATTAATTTATCAATATCTTTATATGAATCAAAATATGCTGGGTAAGCTTTTTTAATTCTTTCGCGATGTGAGTCTTCAATTTGATCTTTACTAATTATGTTCATTGATACTAATTCATCAATTGCAAAATTTATAAATTCTTCATCAGTCATATTCCAATATTTATCACCCTCATCACAAGTGTATTCTAGTCCTATCCATACTTTATGTTCTGCATCTTGTACTAAATATGGTGACCAGTTATTGAATATTTGTATTCGACACATTTTTACTTGTGGCTCTTGTACATAAATCCAACAATCTGGAACAATATTTCCTAATGTATTTATATCTGTTTTGTTCTCTAGATTTAGCTTGTCTACTAATAATCCAACTGTTATAAAATCGCGGAAAGGTAAGTTTTTAGCAATATCTTTGATATTATCAGGTACATCAATTCCTGAAAATCCTGCTACCAAATCATTCATAGGCATACTTGAAACAAATATATCTCCTTCAATTGTCTCTACTTTTCCATCTACTTCACATTCTACTGATACTATTTTTCCATCTTTAAAATTTAATTTCTTTACACAATATCCTTTTTTTATCACAGCACCTTGTTCTGAAACTTTATTTGCTAAAGTTTCCCATAAATGTCCTGGTCCGTATTTAGGATACCAGAATTCTTCTATTAAAGATGTTTCTGTATTTTCTTTATTTTTACTTCCAAATGCTTTATGGAACATATCTTTTATAACTGCTGTAATTGATATTCCTTTTACACGTTGTGCCCCCCAATCAGCAGATATTTCACTTGGATGCCTTCCCCATAATTTTTCAGTATATTTTTCGAAAAACATACTATATAAAACTTTTCCAAAACGATTTATATAAAAATTTTCTAATGATGTCTCTGGTTTTTTTACAAATATTGATTTTAAATAACTAAATCCTGCTTTTACTGTTCTTCCAAATCCCATATTCTTAAAAGTTTCTGGCTTCATACTGATTGGATAATCAAAAAATTTCTTTAAATAATAAATTCTTGAAACTCTATGTCTAATAAGCATAACATTATCTTCTTTTTCTGGGTCTGGTCCACCTTCTACTAATGGTTTTTCTCTTCCTAATTTTTCGTCATCAAATGAATTTTTACCTTGAACTGGCATCAACTCACTCCAAAAATTCATTACTCTATCATCTTTAGAGAAAAATCTATGTCCTCCAATATCCATACGATTCCCATTATATTTTACAGTTTTAGATATTCCACCAATATCTTGTGATTCCTCTAAAATCTTAACATTGTATTTTTCATTTCCTTTTTCTTTTAATAGCTCATATGCCATTGTAAGTCCTGCAGGACCTGCTCCTATTATAATTACATTTTTCTTTTTTTCCATTATTTCTTCCTTTCTTTTTATAACTATTTTTTACTATCTTTTACTAGTACTCTAATTAAATATATTATATTTAATAATACTAGACCTACTGATGGTAAAAACAATCTTTGTTGTTCAAATGGTGCTCCTACAATGACTGTAAAAATATTTCCCAAAATTGCTGATGTTAAAAATGCCATAATCCAGTCAATTTTTTTATCTTTTATTAGTTTATATAACAAATATATGATGGATGCTATTATTAATATATAAACCATTGCAAAATTTATTGGTAATGTGATACTTCCAATATAATTAAAACTTTTTGAATAATTTTGTGGGTCTTCTTCAAAATATCTATTTTCTACATATGTTGTTCCAATATTCAAACTTCCAGTATATATTGTTTTATTTATTAAATATTTTAAATAATCCGAATTTGTTGTCATAGCTGATTTACTAAATTTTTTTATTTCGTCTACTGAGAATTCTTCTCTAATAACACCAGTTGTTTTCCATAATATTTCTTCGTCTTCTCTATTTCCTTTTATTTCATTTATTCTTTTTAACATTTCGTCATTATTATCTACATTTCTATATGTTCCACTATCAAGAACAGATATAAAATTATTAATATATGAAATTGCTGTTATAGAAAATTCACCATGTTGTTTCTTTACTAATCCACAATATCCTAGAATTAGTAATGTTACCACTATAAAAGTGCTTATTCCAATTATTGAGTATTTGCATTTCTCTTTATATATGAAAATTTTTAAAATCCAAAACAATAAGTAAATAGCCAACAAATATATATATGCTGGTCTTGTCATAATCATCACAAGTAGCATTACACCGTATCGCTACTGCTAAAAATGAGTTTGGTTTTTTTAAATATTTTAAAGTTAAAAAAGTTAATAATATTATTTCAAATAAAGATATAGATTCTGTTAAAATTGTAACATTCCATAAAATTATGTACGGACATATAGCAAAAATTAATGTAACTATTGATTTTATTATTTTACTATTTGTTATATTTTGCACACAATAATAAAATAGAATAACTGTAAATATAAATAATATTTTTTGCACTAATACAATATTGTTTAATATTTTTTCTTCTCCACCCAATTTTTGAATTAACTTTATGAAATACGGATATACAGGAGTCCTTGATAAATTCACTTCTCCTTTAAAAATATTTTTTTCATCGTACCCTTCTATATATGTATTACTGTCTCCTGTAGCAACATATTCTGGCACATTACTATATATTTTTATTTGAAAAAATATAGATATTAAAAGAATATATATTAAAGGTTGCTTTAAAAAATCAATAATTTTCACTTTAATTTTTTCTTTTTTACTTTCCTTTTCGCTATTAACTAAACTATTTTCTTTCATTTGCCTTGTTCCTTTTCATTTATAATTTGACAAATTCATTTACCCAATTTTTACACTTTTTGTCGAAATCTTTTTTCCATTCTCTATATAATTTCATAATTTCATCTTTATGCTCTATACAATTTACAATTCTATCCTTCAAATATTCTGGGTCATCTTCCTTTGTTAAAATAACATATTCGCCAAGTTTTGTTCCAACAAAAAAGTCATTATTATTTCCAAGTAAACATGGTACCCCCATTTCAAAGCTTTCTAACGGAAACATTGGTCCATTTTCAGTAAATGTTGGATATATATTTACTTCATTTTGTTGAATTCTTTTTAGTAATTCTTCTGTTGGAATATAATCATTTATACTTGTAGTTTCTAATTGCAATATTTCTGTAAATTTTTTTGCTTCTTCATTTATTGGAACTACATCTGCAACCGCATCTGGTACTAATCTTATTGCACTTAATGATGTATATATATTTTTCAATTCTCTTGTATCTGCATTATATATTCCGATTTTCCTTTTGTCACTTGGTATTTTTTTCACTCTTTCAATATTTTCTAAATGCACATTATTTTGTAAATAGTAACTTTTAAATCCTACTTTTTTATAGAATTCATACATTATACTTCTAACAAATCCAAAACTATCTATTTTATTTTCTTTATATAAGTTCATTACTTCTTTATTTAAATTCCAAGTAAAATCTGAAAAATATTCATAACAGTTTCCATGCCATATTACTTTAATAATTATATTTTCATTTTTATCCTTTATTTTCTTAATTGTTTCTGTCCAACCATCACAAATCTGGCTAAATATAACAGATTTTATATTATTTTCTATAACTGCATTCACTAATTTATCAATATCTTTTTTATTATATACATGTTCTAAAGGCACGATATTTTCAAATAATCCTTTTGTTGAATTAGCAACTCCTAACCATGTTGGATTATAAAATACTATATAATCTTTATCTTTATACTGTTTAATCTTTTCAATTGCTTTGTCTACTTGTTCAGAATAATGCTTTTGCTCTTCTTCTATTTTTTTGTTATTAGTTATTTTATATTTAATTGTACTTAATACATGATATATTTTTCTAATAACTCTATATAGAAAACCATCTTTTTTTACAAATCTTTTTATTAGATTTTTTAACTTCTGCATACAACCCTCCGCTTTTTTCTATTTTTCTAAAAACTCTTCTATGCTTTCACTTGCCAATTTATTATATTCATTTTTCCAATTTATATATAAATCCATTATCTTTTCTTTATTATCTACACAATCCTTTACCATTTTTGAATTAATAATACTATTATCTTCTGCAAGTGTCACAAGAAATTGTTCTAATTCTTTATCTTCTTCTTTTTCAAAGAAATCTGCTGTATTACCAATAATACAAGTTATTCCTTGTTCCATACTAATCCAAAATACAGTATGAAAATATTCAGTAAATGATGTTGCTATATTGATATCATTTTTAACTACTTTTTTTTGTACATTTTTTTCATCAATTGTTTCTATCTTATCAGACGTAGCCTTTATATCCATAGTGTTAACAAAATCTGTCATTCTTTCGTCTATTTCATTATAATTCAAATTTGAATTTTCTATATATTTAGGAATACACAATTGATTAAAAATATTTTTATCCCAAGTATAATTTAAAGGATATATACCTATATCTATCACATCATTAGGTACTTTTATTTTTAATTTTTTATCATCTTCCAAAATATAATTTTCTCTTAAAAATGAACACTTATATCCTAAAGTTTTGTATACCTCATATTGTCCTTTTCTCAAAAAAGCTATATCTTCTATTATATTATCTTTTGATAACTCTAGTAAATTGAAGAAATTTTGCCTTTCATAATCATAATATAATAGACTATCTAATGTATTACAAATCACTTTAATTTTTAACTCAGGATATTTTTGCTTTACATCTCTTATTAACTTGTCCCATCCAATTTCTAAGCCTGAAAATATAATTTGTTTTACACCTTTTTCTACTATTTCATCAATTGCTTTCATATTTTTATTATAATCAAAGTCTGTCCAGCCTAAGTTTATTTGCTGATTATTTGAAAACATATTTTTAATACAAATATTATCTTCTGGTTTTTTATCTCCATATAATAAGACATATTCTTCTTGCATTTAGTATACATTCCTTTCCTATTCTTTTCCAAGCACTTTTCTTGCTAATGATTTAGCTCCTGTTAATGCATTCATATATTCTATATCATTATGAATTATAAATGCTTCTTTCCACAATTCTTTTCTTAATAAATCTCTACATTTAAATATATTTAATTTTTGCATCGTTGATAATTTATCATCTTTTTCCACATATTCAGCCGTTCCAAATGTATCATTAAATACCATACTATAATATGCTTCTACCAATTCTTTGCTTGGATTTGTTTTTGTTTTTCTAATTAAATCATACACATATCCTTTTGTCTCAAATGCTTCATAAGGATGATATTTCATATATTCATTAATTATCTTTGCAGCTTCAAACATTCCATCTTGTAATGGTTTTATATATTCTTTTACTATGTCTGTTTCTTTTGATTTTGCTTTTCTTATAGCTTCTCCTTGTTTATATTCTATAACACTACCTGTTCCTGGATTATAAATCCATTCTAGTAATGTTATCATACAAGCTACCTCATTATTTCTTATATTTTTATCATCTATATAACTTAATTTATATGTGTTTTTTGGTTGTAAATTATAGTAATCATATAATGTTAAATAATATCCACCTATTTTCTTATTTGTAAATATATGTGCTAAGTTATCTTGAATAGTTCCTCTCCATCCAATATCTACCATAAACATAGGCTCTTCATTATTTGTTATACCTTTTTTATTTTCAAAATATTCTAATAATTCACTTCTTTTTCTGTCTAATTCTACTTGAATTTTATCTGTAAATTCTTTATCAGCACATAAATTTTGTACCCTTAAATCAAACCATGGGTCAATTATATTTTCTTCTGGAACTAAATCATATTTGCCTAAATATTGTTTATATGGCTCAATATCTATTGCTAAAGTTTTAAACAAAGCCTTCATACTTTGCACTCTATATTGTGACCATAGACGTAATAATTCTACAATAGAAAACTCTTTTAATGATGCTGAAAATGTTGCCATTCTACTTACTTCTATGATGTCACTATCTGGTAACTTAACTCCAAATGGATTGTTTTCTTTTATTAATTCATGTATTTTTATAAAAGTTTCTCCTTCTCTTGTTGCATAATACACTTTACCAATACCATTCTTTATTGCATATTCTACTATACTATATCCATAGAAATATAGTAATGGTGCTAAATCAACTCCACTATTAAATAATTTATCATATTTAGTTTTTTCTTCTTTTTTTACACATGATAAATCAAAGTTGAATTTTCTTCCTTTTTCAGGCACAAAATCAAACTCTGTTTTTGTAGTTTTTATTGTTTCTATTCCTAAACTATTTGCCATTTCAATATCTGAATATTGATTATCTCCAACATGTATATGTTCTTCTGGTTTTATACCTAACTCTTCTTCAGCTTTTTTATATAAATTTCCGCTTCTTTTATTCAAAAGATAATCTGCTGAACTATATATTTTTTCTATTTTTACAGGTATTTGCAAATAATCTAATAATTCTTTTAAACTCTCTGCTCCCATATAAAAATCAGAAATGCAATACATTTTTAAATCTTTATATTTTTCAAAGATAGGCACAATTTCAGGGTTTATAAAAATAACTCTTTTTTCTTGTTCTATTTCTTCTTTTAATAATTCTTCTGAAATATCTGCCATTTCTTCTTTAAAAATCTCTTTTTGTAAGATTTTAAAAACATCTAAAATTCTACATTCATCATCATGTCCATCATCTTTATTTCTCTTACACTCTTCTGCTTCTATTTCATCTCTTTTTTTCAATATTTCATAAATGTTGTTATATTTGTCTTTTAATTTCTTTTCATATTTTAAGACTATATATCTTGCTGTTGCTAATTTTATCTCTTCTGGGTGACATTTTCTTTTTATTATTGTATCCCAGATATCAAAACTAATTATTTTTGCCATTTTGTTTACATCCTTTCTTTTTATCCCCTAGTTTGTTTTCTTATACTTAATTTTTCTTCACTTTCAGGTTTGATTTTATCATTTATTTCTTATATTATCAAGGTTTATACGAAAATTTTATGATTATTACATTAATCAGAAAATACTTATATCTAACATATCAAAAAAGGAATACAATATAATGTACTCCTTTTTACACCTATTTTTAAATCACTTCCATCATTGTATCAATAATTTCTTGATTAGTTAATCTATTCATTTGATTACTATTTAAAAATATAATAGACTTATTTGCTTCTTCATAATCAACATATTCATAAACTTGATACGGATCCATAGCTTCAAACTCATTTTTAAAAATATCACCGGTCACAACATCAACGATATAATCAATACCTGTCATATCAACAATAACTAATGACTCTTGTTGTTCTATCTCGCTTATCTTTTGAGCATATTTACTATTAGCTCCTGATTTTATTTTTAAGTAACCATTTTCATCAATCTCATACGAATTTTCCACACTATTAATGCAACTCAAAAATATATTTCTACTTGCTGGTGAAACCCAAATTCCTGTGTTTGTTGGCTCACCTTGGACATTTGTACTATTAATTTCTGTGTATGTTGGCATTCTTTGTTCTAAGCTACCTATTAATCCAGTTCTATATGCAATACTTGGTTTT
>CALXCG010000039.1 GCA_944386745.1 uncultured Clostridia bacterium
CAAGCTATAAAAGAATGGTATTTGAAAAATAAGAATTCTAGTAGTTTTAATTGGTTTGAAGAAGAAGAGGAAATATAAAGAAATTAATTATAATAAATGATATATAAATGTTATAATATGTTATCAAAAATAAAGAATTTTCAGAAATAAATAGATATTTTTGTACAAAACGGTAAAAAAAAGCAAAAATCCAATAAAAAAATGACAAATTTATAAAATATCTTTACAAATCAGTCAAAAAATGGTATAATATGGATATTGTTGGAGAAAGGGGAAAAAGTAATGAAACATACAATCCTAGCAAAAAAAATAATAGTTTTAATGTTTTATGCTTTTTTGTGCCTTTTTTTAGAGCAGAGTATTAATACTTTGTTCTTTTTTTTATTCAAATAAGAAAGGAGAGGATTGATTAAAATTAATTACTTTACACTAGATAAAATAGAAAAATAACCGATAGAAAAAATAAAACATAATGTAGTATTCATCAGACAAATATTCAACTTAAATTTAGATAGCAATATTTATGGTAAAGGAGGGAATAGAATGTTTGAAAAAGAAAAAGAATTATTTGGAGAATTACTAATCAGACAAATTGAAAGAATTGATAAAATAAAACTAAGTGAAGAAATAACTGATTATAAAAATAAGAAAAAAATTATTATTGGCATATGTGGCGGAGATGGTATTGGACCGATAATAACATTACAAGCAAAAAAAAATTTTAGAATACGCATTGAAAGAAGAATTGGAACAAGGAAAAATAATTTTAAAAGATATAACAGGACTAACAATTGAAGAAAGAATAAAAGAGAATTCTGCTATCCCAAAAAAAGTATTAAAACAAATAAAAGAATGTGATGTTATATTAAAAGGCCCTACAACTACTCCTAGAAAAGGAGATAACTTACCAAATATTGAATCAGCCAATGTGGCAATGAGGAAAGAGTTAGATTTATTTGCTAATGTTAGACCAATAAAAAATTCTAAATTAAATATAGATTGGACATTTTTTAGAGAAAATACTGAAGGTGGATATGCAGTAGGAAAAGAAGGAATTAATATAAATGAAGATTTAAGTGTAGATTTTACTATTACGACAAAACAAGGTTCTGAACGAATAATTAGAAGTGCTTTTGAATATGCAAGGAAAAACAATAAAACAAGAGTGACAGCAGTAACAAAAGCAAATGTCATAAAAACAACTGATGGCAAGTTTTTAGATATTTTTTATAAAATAGCAAGTGAATATAAAAACATAGAAGCAGATGATTGGTATATAGATATAATGTCAGCCAAGTTATTAGACAAAGAAAGAAGAAGTAATTTTCAAGTAATAGTTGCACCTAATTTATATGGTGATATTCTAACCGACGAAGCAGCAGAGATACAGGGCGGAGTAGGGACAGCGGGTAGTGCAAACATAGGAAACAAATATGCAATGTTTGAAGCTATACATGGTTCAGCACCAAGAATGGTTGAAGAAAAAAGAGAAAAATATGCTAATCCGACAAGTATAATAAAAGCAGCAATATTATTATTAGAACACATAGGTTATAATAAAAAGGCAAAAGTAATTGAAACAGCATTAGAAAATTGCCTAAACAATGGAATAAGAGTAAATAGTAGAGATAAGGCATACACCAATGAAGTTTTTGCAGAAAAAATAATAGAAGAAATACAAGATATAGAAAGAAAATGAAATAAGGACAAAAAATAAAAATAAAAAAGGAAAATAATATGTACTTATATATTTGTAATTATAAAAAAATCAATATAGAAAGTGATTATACAAAATTTATTACTTTAAATGAAAAGAAAAAAATCAATTCCTATTTAAAATGCATAGATAGAGAAAGATGTTTTATTGAAATTTTATTACTAAAATTTTTAATTCACAATTTTTGCAAAATTCCAATTAGTAATATAGTAATAAAAAGAAATAAATATGGAAAACCATACCTAGAAAATAATTCAAATTTTAAATTTAACATTTCACATTCTAATGAATTAATTATAGTAGGTATAGATATGCAAAATGAGATTGGAGTTGATATAGAATTTATAAAAAAAATAAATTTAAATAATTATATAAAAATACTAAAGGAAAGCGAGATTAGAGAACTAAGTCAAAGAAAAAATAAATTAGATAGTTTCTATGAAATATGGACAATTAAAGAAAGTTTTTGCAAAGAAGAAGGTAAAGGAATATCAATAATTGATTATAATTATGATATAGATTACAAAAAATCACAAATAACATACAAAGATAAAATCTTACCTTTCAAAATTATAAATTATCTGCAATACAAAATATGTATATGTAGTAAAAAAATTAATAATTTAGAAATAATAGAAGTAAATAATGAAGAATTCACAAAACTAATATAAGGAGGGAAGAAATTGGGAAAAATCGAATCAGAAGCATGGGTGTTAAAAAGAGATGAAAAAGGATTTATAAAGAAAAATATAGTAATTGAAAATTTAGAAGAAGATGAAGTTTTACTGAAACCATTATATGGTTGTTTAGAAGGTAATATGGTACATGCTATAAACAATGATCCAATTAATATATTTGATGAAAGAAAAGAAGACGAAATAGTATTAGGTAATGCTGGAGTTCTTGAAATAGAAAGATTAGGATCAAAGTCTAAAAATTTTAAAGTTGGTGATAAAGTAATATATTTTTGCAATGGTGAAAGTGATAAATATGGATACCCATTAAAAATAACAGGTTATGATAAAAGTAACAGCATGGGTGTACTATCTAAAAGAATTAAATTAAATGAGAAAGAAATTTTAAAGATTCCAGAAAATAAAAATATAAGTTTAGAACAATGGGCAGCTTTCTCATTAAAATTTATTACAGCATGGTCAAATTGGAAAGTAGCATACAATGCGTGGAAAATCCAAATGCCAGAAGTAGAACCAAAAGATATTTATGTATTTGGTTGGGGTGGCGGTGTGACTTATGCAGAATTGTTACTTGCCAAAAAATACGGTTGTAAATGTTATATGATAACTTCTAAAGAAGAAAATATAAAACTATGTAAAGAAAACAAAATAGATGTCTTTAATAGAAGAGGAATAGATTCTAATAAAATAGAGAAAGAACTGTTAGAATATATAAATACTAAAACAAACAATAAAGGAGTATCTATTTTTATTGATAATATAGGCAGAGATGTTTATAAGATTACAACAAAGGCTTTAGGAAGACAAGCAGTTATAACAACTTCAGGATGGAAAACAGGAGGAATGCTACCTATATTAAGACAAAATGAGTGCCAAAATAGACATATACATGTATTTACACACTATGCAAAAATGCAAGAAGGTATAGAAGCTATAGATTTTGCACAGAAGAACCTATGGCTACCACCAGCATGTGAAAAAGTGTACCAATGGGATGAAATTCCAAATTTAATAGAAGACTATAAATTAGGAAATTTAAAAACATATTTTCCTATATTTAAAATTAATTAAAGGAGTAATTTTATGGATAAAAATATAAGAATAAAAGATGTAGGAATATATTTGCCAACGAAGAAAATTACAAATATAGATACGGCTAAGAAATATGGTTATGATGAAAAATTTATAGAAAATAAAATTGGATTTAAAACGTTATTAAGAAAAGATGATAAAGAAAATTTGATAGATTTTTGTATGAGGGCTTATGAAAATTTAAAACGGAAAGACAAATATATTAAGTGAAGAAGTTGGACTGATAACAGTAGTAACACAAAATCCAGATAATAATATCCCACATATGTCAGCAATTCTACATAATAAGCTAGAAATGCAAAAAAATTGTATTACTTTTGATATTTCACAAGGATGTTCAGGATATTGTCACGCAATAGAAATAGTAAAAGATATTATGATTTCTAGAAATATAAAAAAAGCTCTAATTTTTACATGTGATTTATACAGTAAAATAATTGATATGAAAAATAGAGATGTAAATATGATTTTTGGAGATGCAGCAACTGTTACATTGCTAGACAATGAAGAAGGAAAATATGCAATACTAGATAGTGATTTTGGAACATTGCCTAACAGCAACGATTGTTTAAGCATTAAAAATGGAAATTTAGAAATGAATGGAAATCAAGTTTTTAATTACGCTTGTAAGGAAGTACCATATGCAATAAAACAATTATTATCAAAAAATAATTTAACAATTGATGATATAGATTGTTTTTTATTGCATCAAGGAACTAAATTTATGGTAGAGTTTATCCGAAAATTATTAAAAATACCAGAAGAAAAAGCAGAGTTTTCTGCTATCAATATAGGAAATACAGTTTCTTCTTCAATTCCTATACAGCTTGTAGAGAATATGAAGAAAAAACATAAAAAAGATTATGTTGTATTAAGTGGATTCGGAGTAGGATTCACATGGGGAAATGTATTAATAAAAATAGAAAGAGAGGATTAAAAATGAACATTGAAGAATTAAAAGAAATAATGGAAGAAAATAATATTGATGTGAATTATGATAATATGGAGAATAAAACATTTGAAGAACTGGATTTAGATTCAGTAGACTTGATGATGATTATATTTTCTATTAAGGAAAAATACGGTATCGAATTTATAATGAACAGAGGGAATACAGTAAAAGACTTAATAGATCGAGTAAATAGAGAAATTGAAAATAAAAAGTAAAAGAGGAAGGAAAATGAAAGAAAAAAATTTATTATTATTGTTAAAAGACAGCTTAATACATAACAAGGAAAAAATTGCTTTAAAGTTTAAAGAAAAAGAAATTACATATCAAGAATTAGATGAAATGAGCGATTTGATAGCAAGTTATATTTTGAAAAAATATCAAGATGAAAGTATAGTAGCTATTGCTATGAAAAAAGGTATAGAACAGATAGTTAGCATAATAGGAATTTTAAAAGCCGGAAAAACATATTTACCTATAGATTTATCATACCCAAATGAAAGAATAAAATATATATTAGATAATTCTAATGTAAAAGCTATATTATCAACTGAATTAGCTAAAGAAAAAATTGAGAAAATTACCCAAAGTGGCAATATAACAATTTATGAGAATATAAAAAAAGGAGAATATGTAAAGTCGCAGTATATTTCTAAATATGCATATGCAATGTATACATCAGGAAGTACAGGTAAACCTAAAGGAAATCTAATAAAAATGGAAGCAGCATCTAACCTTATTAATTGGCAAATAAAACAATCTAATAAATTTCAAGAAAAACTATGTATAACTTTACAATTAGCACCAATAAGTTTTGATGTTTCATTTCAAGAAATATTCTCAACCTTATGCATAGGTGGAAAATTGATTATTGTAGATGAAGAAATGAGAATTGACTTTAAACAAATTTTAAATATTATCTATAAAGAAAAAGTCACTAGGGTTTTTATGCAACCTGTATATCTTAATGAAATTGCTAATATAAAATCAGAAAAAAACAATAATTTAAAAGAAATTATTGTTGCAGGTGAGCAATTAAAAATTACAGAAAAAATAAAAGAATTTTTCAGAAAAAATAAAAATTGCACTTTGGTAAATCAATATGGACCTACAGAAACTCATGTTGTTACAAGCTATACGTTAGACAGAAATATAGATGATTGGAAAACATTTCCGCCTATTGGAAAAGAAATAAGTAATGTTAAAATATATATTTTAGATGAAAATCTTCACGAAGTTGAAGAAATGCAATGGGGTGAATTGTATATATCTGGTATATGTATAACAGGTAGTTATATGAATAATAGTGAAGAGACAAAAAGAAGATATATAAAATATAATGGAACTACAATATATAAAACTGGAGATATTTGTAGAAGAAATAAAGATGGAAATATTGAGTACTCATCAAGAGCAGATGATCAAATAAAAATTAGGGGATTTAGAGTTGAATTACAAGAAATTGAAAAAACAGTTCTAAAAAATAAAGAAATAAAAGATTGTGCAGTTGTAGCTGTAAATAGTAAATTCAATACAAAAGTATTAAAATGTTTTATTTCTTTAAAGGAGAAGGCAATAAATGAGAAAAATTATATTAGAAGTTTAAAACAAGACTTAATAAAAGAATTACCAGAATATATGATACCAAAAGAAATAAAAATTCTTGATAAATTACCATTAAATCCAAATGGGAAAATAGATAAAAAGTATTTAAAAGAGCTAGAAAATTTATCAGAAGAAAATCAAAAAATAAAAAATGATGATATAACCCAAATTTTTAAGAGTATATTAGAATTAGATGAAGTAGATGAAAATAAAAATTTCTTTGAATTAGGAGGAAATTCTATTCTAGCTAATAGATTAATCGCTGAAGTTAATGATAAATATGATTTAGATTTACCAGTTGTAAGTTTATATCAAAATCCAACTATTAATAAATTTATAAAGTCATTAAATATAAATGAAGTAACACAAGAAGATAATAATGATAATGAAAATTCAACATCAGAAGATATAGCTATAATAGGAATAGCATGTAAATTTCCAAATGCTGAAAATCAATTTGAATTATGGAATAATATAAAAAACAAAAACAATAATGGAACAAAAAATGAGCCGTTAAATAATATTGATACATTTGATACAGAACTTTTTAATATTAGTGTAAAAGAAGCAAAGCTAATGGATCCACAAATAAGAAAGTTTCTAGAATGTGTCTGGGAAATGTTTGAAGACGCTGGATACAATCCGTTTAAAAAAGCAATGAATGTTGGGGTATTTGCAGGTAGTGGAATAAATTCATATTTATTAAATAACCTAAATAAACAAATTGATAATGATGTAAACATGATAAGTTCAATGAAAAATATGCAAATATTATACAATAATGATAAAGATTTTATTGCTACAAAAACTTCATATGCTTTTAACTTATTAGGACCAAGTATAAATGTACAATCAGCTTGTTCTACATCTTTGGTTGCAATTCATTTGGCATGTCAAAGTTTGAAAAATAACGAATGTGATTATGCAATAGCAGGTGCTTCAGTTATAATGCTACCCAATAATAAAGATTACAAATATAGTGAGGATATGGTTTTTTCTAAAGATGGAAATTGCAAGGCATTTGATGAAAACGCATCAGGAACGGTTTTTAGCAACGGAATAGGGTGTATATTATTAAAACCATTAAGTAAAGCAAAAAGAGATAATGATAATATTTATGCAGTTATAAAAGGAAGTGCTATTAATAATGATGGAAACAATAAAGTTGGATTTTCAGCACCAAGTGTAGAGGGACAAACAAGAGTTATAAAAAGGGCATTGAAAAATTCAGGGAAAAAACCAGAAGACATTGAATACATTGAAACACATGGAACAGGAACTAAAGTAGGAGATGCAATAGAGATAACAGCTTTAAAGAATGCATATAAAACAGATAAAAAGAATTACTGTGCTATAGGAAGTATAAAAAATGATATAGGTCATTCTGGATGGGCTTCAGGGATGGCTTCAATAATAAAAGTAGCAATGGCTTTAAAAAATAAAAAAATTCCCCCTATGAATAATTTCGAAAGTATTAATAAAAGCATTAAATTAGAAAATTCACCATTTTATATAAATAATAAATTAAAAGAATGGAAACAAGATAAATTTCCAAGAAGTGCAGCTATTAGTGCATTTGGATTAGGAGGAACAAATGCACATATAATATTAGAAGAATACAAAGATGATACTATAGAAAAAGAAAACAAAAAAGAAACAAATTTACTAACAATATCTGCAAATACAAAACAAAGTGTAGAGAAAATGATAGAAAAATATAAAATATTCCTTGAAAATACAGATAATATAAACTTAAAAAATATGAGTTATACTCTGAATACTGGTAGAAAAAATTTGTCATATAGAACTGCTATCATTTTTGATTCTAAAGAAAATTTGCAGAACAAATTAAACAGCAATGTAAAAATAATAAATAAAGATAGAAAAAAAGGAAAAAATATCTTTTTATTCTCAGGTAATGGTACTCAATATGTGAATATGGGTATGAATTTATATAAGAACAATAAAATATTTAAACAATATTTTGATAAATGTGAAGAAAGATATAAAGAAATAACAGGAAAATCTATTTTAGAAATTATAACCAATGAAGAAAAAATAGAAGATATTGAAAATAATCAAATTGCTATATTTTCAATAGAATATGCACTATATAATTTTTGGATTGAAATTGGAATTATTCCAGATATATTAATAGGTCATAGTTTAGGAGAATATACAATAGCTTGTGTTACAGGGATATTTTCAATAGAAGATACAATTAAAATATTAATTGAAAGAGGAAAAATATTAAAAAAATTAGGAAATGAACTTGGAATGATTTCTGTTAGAACAAAAGCAGAAGAACTTGATAAAATTTTAAAGAAAGAAAAAATCCAATTAGATATTGCAGCAATTAATACTAAAGAATTATTAGTATTGTCAGGAGAAAAAGACGAGATTAACAGGCTTTCTGATATTTTAAATAACAAAAATATTCAAAATGACATATTAAATGTTAGTACAGCAGGTCATACTAAAAAATTGGAAAAGTATGTACCTATGTTTAGAAAAATGTTAGAAGATATAAAAATCAATAAACCAAACAAAGAAATAATTTCTACAGTAACAGGTAAAATTGGAGCAAAACAACTACAAGATAAAGAATATTGGTGTAAACATTTAGTAGAAACCGTTAAATTTTCAGAAGCATTGAAGAATTTGAAAGATGAAAAAGAAAATATTGTTATTGAAATTGGAGCAAGTCCAACGTTATTAGGATTGGCTATGGAAGATCTACCTAATAATAATAACTTATGGATTGTTAGTTTAAAAAAGGAAAAAGAAGATTTACAACAAATATATTTTTCATTGAGCCAAATTTACCTTAATAATATAGATATAAATTTCGAAAAAATGTACAATAATTGCAAAAAAGTAAGCCTTCCAACCTATGAATTTATGAAAACAAAATATTGGATAGAAGGTAAACAGCAAGTTAATTTGAATAATATATTTTATAAAAAAGAAAAAATAAGAAAAGAAATTAGTGATAATTTAGAAGAAAATACTAATAATGATTTAATAATTATATATGATAAAAAGCAAGGAAAATATATTGAACAAATTGAGAAAAATAGTAAAGTTAAATTAATAGAAAAAGATAATTTTAAATCAGAATTGAATAGTATTGATAAAGATAAACAATATAAAGTTATATTACTTTTAGAGCATTTTGATTTCATAAATAATAATATAATAGATACAAAAAAAATTACTAAAAAAACTTTAGAATTAATAGAGATTATTAATTATTTGGCAAATATTGAAATAGTAAATGAATTCTATTTTGTAGATATTCAAGATGACAATACAATTCAAAGCATAATTATTAGAAATATATATATATCATTGTTACAGGTAGCAGAATTAGAAAATAGAAATATAAAATTTTATAAAATTCTATTTAATACAAGTCAAAATATATATAGCAAAATATTAATGGAGACAAATAATACAAACAAAGATAATACAGTATTATATAATGAGAATGGAGAAAGATATATATATGAAATAGTGTCAAAAAAAATTAAGAGTAATGATAAGTATAATTTTGATAATAGTGGGATTTATATAGTAACTGGTGGATTAGGTGGCATAGGAAAACTAATTACTAGATGGTTGGCAGAAAGAAAAGTTGGACAAATTATACTTTTAAACAGAAGAGAACCAACTGATATTGAAGAGGATGAAATTCAAAAAATATCAGAAGAATATAAATGTCCTATAATTATAAAAAATGTAAATGTTGCAGAAAAAGAAAAATTAGAATTATTCATAGAACAAGATTTAAAGCATTATCAGGATAAAGTTAAAGGTATTTTTCACTTGGCAGGTGTAATTGATGATGCAACATTAAATAAGATAAATTATGAAAAAATGGAAAAAGTGTTAATACCAAAATTTATAGGTGCTTGGAATCAACATCTTTTAAGTAAAAAGTATTTTCCAAATTTAGAGATTTTTAATTTGTTTTCTTCATCAGCAGCATTTATTGGAAATGCAGGACAAGTAAATCATGCTATCGCAAATTCTTTTTTAGATTCATTAGCAATAATAAGAAGTAAAGAAGGATTACCAGTAAACTCAATAAATTGGGGAACTTGGGAAAAAGTAGGACATTTAGCAAGCACTAATAATATTATGGATAAACTAAACAGAAAAGGATTTTTAGGAATTTCTCCAACTGTTGGAATAACTGCATTAGAATGCATTTTAAAAGAAAATATAGAACAAATTGCAGTATTACCTATGAATTGGGAAAAATATATACAATATTATGGCTTTGAGAAAAATAGTTTATATAAAAATGTTTCAAATATAAATGAAGAAAAACAAGCAAATAACAAAGAAGAAACTAAAGAAGAAATAAAAATAGAAGATATACCTTCATATGTAAAAAATACTGTAGAAGAGATAATAGGAGCTCACATTGATAACGACGAAATATCGTTGATTAAATTAGGATTAGATTCTCTTTCATCTATTGAAATCAGGAATAAGATACAGATAGATTTGAAGATACAGTTAGAACCTAACTTTATATATAAAAATCCAAATATAAAAAGTATAATAGAAATAATTAATACAAGAGTACAAGAAAAAAATGAAAATGAAAAAAATACTGAAAATAAAAATCTAAATCCATCATTTCAAGAAAGAAGATGGTTAAAACTAATAGAAAAGAAATATGGAGAAAGAGTTATTCCTATAGTATATGATTATCCTTTTAATGAAAAATGTTTCATAGACAGTCTAAAAAAAGTATTAGAAAGACATATATCATTACGATGGTATTTTCCAAAAAGTAAAATAAAAGAAGTGAAGATAGATGACATTATAAAGATGAATGAACCAATTATATATAACTTTAAAACTTTAAACGAAAAAGAAAAAATAGAAAATATTAGCAATATAATAAGAAATATGTTTGATAATATGCCATCACCTTATGAAAGAATTTCATGGACAATAAAAGTTATAGATATGGAAAAGAACAAGTTTGCTATCTTATTAGGAGTACAACATTTAGATTTTGATGGATCATCTGTATCTACTTTTTCAAAAGAATTTAAGGAATTTTATTGCAATATGATGTTTGATGAACCAATCAATTTAAATAAAGACGTAGTAGGATATGATGAGTACATAAGGTGGCAGAATAATTATATGAATACTGATATGAAGTTCGACAGAGAATACTTTAAAGGACTTTATGGGAATGGTAAAATAACAATGCTACCTAATACAGATAAAAAAGATTTAGGTTTTCCAAGAAAAGCAGAAAAAATAACTATATCAAAGAAAAAAGATTACATAGACAAAATAGACAATATTGCACAAAAAATAAATGTTAGTAGATTTTCAATAATATTAGCAAGCTATGCTAGATTCATTTCGAAATTAGTTAATGAAGATATCATAACTATTGCAACTATTATTAATGGTAGAAGTAATACAAAATTTAAAAATACAATAGGACCTTTTTCAGCACCATTTCCATTAAAATTATATACAAGTAAAGGAATTACAGATAGAGAACTTATAGAACAATGTAATAATGAAATTATAGAAATCAATTCTAGGTCATCTTATCCAGTAAGCGACTTAATCAATATAATACCAGAATATAGTACATTACCAATTGAAACTTATTTTTCAGATATAGGGATAAATTATACTAATTATAAACCAAAAAATGAGAAAAAACAAAATGATAAATATAGAGTAATAGAAATATTAACTAAAGTAGAAGAAAAAGAATTTCAAGTATTTAATAATATTACTTTTAAAAGAGTTCCAGGTTTACATCTAGTGATTAATGAGTTGAAAGACAGTTTAGCATTTAATTTTTATTATCATAGCGAAAGATATGATAAGAATGTAATAGAAAATTGGATAACACAATTTTTTGATACATTAGGAGAAATTATAACAAATGAGAATAAGTAAACTCAAAAATTGAAACTTTTTAAATAAAAAATTACAGAATTAATTACTAATAACAGTAACAGAAAATAAAACTATTGAAAATCAGAAAATAATAGTATATAATATGCAAGATTATTATCAATAGGAAGAGGGATAAAAATGAATAATAAAGATTTTGTTAAAGAAATAACAAATATAGACGAAGATTTTGCAAGATGGTATACTGATATAGTAATAAAAGCAGAATTAGCTGATTATACAGCAGCAAAAGGATTTATAGCAATAAGACCATATGGATATGCAATCTGGGAAAATATACAAAAATACGCAGATAATGAATTTAAAAAGCATGGGATAAAAAATATAAGTATGCCTGTATTGATACCAGAAAATTTACTACAAAAAGAAAAAGATCATGTTGAAGGTTTTGCACCAGAAGTTGCATGGGTGACTGTTGGTGGAGAAGAAAAACTAGAAGAAAGATTATGTGTCAGACCAACTTCTGAAACAATGTTTTCAACAATGTATTCAAAATGGTTAACTTCTTGGAGAGATTTACCATATTTATATAATCAATGGTGTAATGTAATAAGATGGGAAAAAGAAACAAGACCATTTTTGCGTTCAAGAGAATTTTTATGGCAAGAAGGGCATACTATACACGAAACTGATGAAGAAGCCAAGAAATTCACTTTAGATATGCTTAATGTATATGCAGATATTATAGAGAATTTATTAGCAATACCAGTATTAAGAGGTAAAAAAACAGAAAAAGAGCAATTTGCTGGAGCTGATAGCACATATACAGTTGAAACATTAATGCATGATGGAAGGGCTTTGCAAGCTGGTACTTCACATTATTTTGGACAGAACTTTTCTAAACCTTTTAACATAAAATTTCAAAATAGAGAAGGAAAAGAAGAATATGCATACCAAACATCTTGGGGAATTAGTACAAGACTTATAGGGGCTGTAATAATGGCACACGGAGATAATAGAGGTTTAAAACTACCACCAAAAGTAGCTCCTATTCAAGTGGTCATAGTACCAGTAGCTATGCACAAAGAAGGAGTTAAAGAAAAAGCGGAAGAACTATATAATATATTGTCAAAGAAATACAAAGTAGAGTTAGACAAAAGAGATCAATATTCTCCAGGATATAAATTTAATGATTGGGAAATGCGAGGAGTTCCAATAAGGCTTGAAATAGGTCCACGAGACATAGAAAATAACAAATGTGTATTAGTTAGAAGAGACACCGCAGAGAAGATAGAGATAAATTTAAATGAATTAGAGGATAATTTAGAAACTATTTTAGAAGACATACAAAAAACAATGTATAATGAATGCAAAAAAAATGTTGAAGATAGAACAACTATAGCTACTAATATGGATGAATTTATAACAAATATCAATGAACACCAAGGATATATAAAGGCTATGTGGTGTGGAGACAAAGAATGTGAAGAAAAAATACACGATATTACAGGAGCAAAATCTAGATGTATACCTTTTGAACAAGAAGAATTATCAAATAAATGTGTTTGTTGCGGAAAACAAGCAGATAAAATGGTAATTTGGGGTAGACAATATTAATTTTTTAAACTAAAGAGAACAGCTTATTCTGTTCTCTTTTTAGGGGGGATATAAGATGATAACATATATTATTAGTCAAATACTATGTGTATTTGGATTAATATTATTTGTTATAAGCATGCAAAAATATACTAAAAAAGCAATTTTAACATGGCAAACATATTCATTTTCTTTATATACTATACAATATTTTTTATTAGGAGCATATTCTGGAATGTTGATATACTTAATAAATATGATTAGAAGTTTGGTATTCTCTATTTTTGAAAATAGGAAACAGTATTATAATTATATAGTGGTTTTATTTATTCTTATTTCATTTATAGTGGGTATTGCTGCATATAAGGAAGTATTTGATATTATACCAATAATAAATTCAATATTAAGTATATTAAACGTTTCACAAAAAGATACAAAAAATATAAAAACAGGTCAAATTATAATATCTGTATTATGGATTATATATGATATAAATGTATATTCATATATAGCATCTATTACAGAATTTTTGATAATACTATCAGCTATTAGAGGTTTAAAAAATACACCTAAATTATTATGCGAAAAAATATAATAGTTATAAAAATAGAAAGACTACTATTTACAACAATCTTTCTATTTTTATTGTATTTATCTCTTTTTTTGCATATTATAAAGATGCTTAATTGTTTCACTAACAAATTCTTTATTTTCAGTTTTTAGTTTTTGATAATATATTAAAGTTTGAGAATCTATTATATTAATGGAATTATTTAATTTATTTATATTTAAAGCTTTATCAAAAATATAGTTTGGAGTAATATCTAATATATTGCAAATATCTATAATCAGAGGAATACTTCCAGCAGAAAGACCTGTTTCCAAAGCACTAATATATTTTGCTGAAACATTGCATTTTTCTGCAAGAACCTCTTGAGTAAAACCTTTTTTTAATCTTGCTAATTGAATATTGTGACCAATAGATTTTAAATTACTTTTTCTTTCCATAATGTCCTCCTTTTTCAAAAATGATATAAAATAATCGACTAAAATAAAACAACATTATATTGGTATCACGCCAAAATAGAAATAAAATATTGACTTGATTTCTATGATATGTTAAAATCAAAATTAATATACAAGAGGTAATAAAATAAGACTTTCTTATGATGTAAGCATTATTTTTTAGAAAGAAAATTACTTACTTGGTGGCGTAGAAGGAGAAAAATATGGAAGAATTTAATAATAAATTTGAAGATTTTATTTTAGCACGATACTCAACAATATACACTAAAATAGAAGAAAAAGAGAAATATAAAAAAGTTGCGAATGATGTTATGAAAAAGTATGTAGGAATATTACAAAAACTAAAAGCAATAGGACAAGAAGATATTATGGATGAAGTTACGATTTTATTAGACTTAACAGATGAAAGAAATGATGTTTATATAAAAGAATTATACAAATATGCTTTTGCTGATGGATTGTATTTTAAGGATAATTACAAAATAAACGATTAAAATATTGGTAGACAAAAAAATCTAACTAAAACTGTTAGATTTTATATATAATATTTATTACTTCATTTATAGAAACTATTTATCAAAAATTATTATATTTTCCCGCAACAATTAAATTTATTATTTTGTATTTTCAATCCATTTTTTAAAATCTTTCCCACTAATTTCCTTATCCAAATATTTCTTCTTTATAACAGCTCCATCTTTTTTATAATTCTCAAACCTTTCAATTGCTTTTTCAGTACCATAATGAGAAACAGAACTAGCCAAAGAAAGATACCTTTTTCTATACATATCAAGTAATTTATCATCTTTTAATGATTTTTTATAACTTATTTGTTTTCCTAATTCTTTACAAGTCTTGTTATTTTTAAAAATATTATTACAATATTTAATATCCCTTAAGTTTTTTGGAATAAAATACCTGCCACAATTTTTACATTGCTTAATTATATGGCGTTCATCTGATATAAACTCTTTAAATTCAATTGCTAAAATACTTATAACATCAGAACTACAAAAACAATATGGTATATTATACAAAGGTAAATTATACCCACATAAATAATATGCACCAAAAGTAAAGTCTAATGC
>CALXCG010000040.1 GCA_944386745.1 uncultured Clostridia bacterium
TATGTGGTTGGCGATATTTACCTCCACTCCGGACTTTCACCGTTTAGTTAAACGACATGCCTGTCGCACTCCCAAAAAGGACAAAAATGTCCAAACAGAAACGTCCCCAAATGGACATTATTCCTCCAAGAAATCATGATACGTCTTAGTTATTTCAATTTTTGATTTTCCTGGCTTGATTTTTTCATCTTGTTTTAACACTAAATCTACATCATATGTATCTTTTAATTTAATAACATTTTCTTTTTTATGACCGATTACATTATTACTATCAGCTGGATTTACTGTTACTTCTACTTCTTTAACTTTTACATTTAATTTTTTTATCTTAGCAACTATTGCATCATACCACAAACCTGATTCTACTAATTGCCTAAATGCTGGATGATATGGACCTGCAACTAGTTCGCTATTTTTTTCTTCTGGTGATGTTATTTCTTCTGTATTTTGTAATCCAACTCTTATTACTTCAATTTTCTTTTTTACAAACATTGATACTAATTCTTTACAAGTTTCTACTGCTTGTGCTAATGGTAATGGTTGATATTCCCCACCTTCATATTCTTTTTCTAGTTTTGTATTTTTCACAACTAAAACTGGATAAATTCTTACCATTTTGGGTCTTAATTTAATTAGTGCTTTTGCTGTATTAATTTCATCAATCTTTGTACTTTCTGGTAATCCTACCATCATTTGATGACCTAACTGAAAACCATATCTTCTTATTAATTTTGATGCTTTTTTTACATCTTCAAAAGTATGTCCTCTATTTGCTCTTTTTAAGATATAATCATTTGCTGATTGTACCCCTAATTCTATTGTCTTGACTTTATAACTTTTTAATCTCTTTAAAGTTTCTTTATCTATACAATCTGGTCTTGTTGAAATCCTTATACTTTCTACTTTTCCATCTTTTACATATTCATATGCAAGTTGTAATAGTTCTTCTTGTTTTTCTTTCTCTATTGCTGTAAAACTTCCTCCAAAAAAAGCTATTTCTATTTGTGCATCTTCGCTATTTATACTCTTTAGGTAATCTTCTATTATCTTCTTTGCTTCTTCTTTAGTCATATTCTTCTTTTGACCACTAATTGATTTCTGATTACAAAAGATACAATCATTTGGACAGCCTAAATGTGGTACAAATATTGGTATAATATATAGCTTTTTCATCTATTTACCTCTTTTCTTATTTTTTCATATTTTTATTAATTCATATCTTCTAAAGCCTTTTTGGCAGCTTGCATATGTGCTTCTTTTTTACTTTTCCCCTTTCCTTTTGCAAGGACTTTTCCATTTACACTTACTTGTGCTTCAAAACTCTTATCGTGGTCTGGTCCTTTTTCTTTTGTTATTTCATATACTATTTTCACATCTCCGTGTTCTTGCAACTTTTCTTGTAAGACTGTTTTATAATCTTTATCTCCTACGTGTTTTGTTGCTATTTCTATTTCATTTTTTAGGTTCGTAATTATAAATTTTTCTGCTTGTTCTAAACCACCATCTAAGTAAATTGCTGCGATTACAGCTTCAACACTATCTGCTAATATCGCTGGTCTATTTTTTCCTCCTGTTATTTGCTCTGATTTTCCAAGATACAAGAAATCACTAAAATTATGCTTTTTTGCTATTTTATACAGACTTTTTTCGCATACTACCGTTGCTCTAACTTTAGTCATTTCTCCTTCTTTTAGTTTTGGATAATTATTATACAGATATTTGCTTGATATAAACTCTAAAATACTATCTCCCAAAAATTCGAGTTTTTCATTACTCTCAACCTTTTTTTCATATGCGTATGATGTATGTGTTAATGCTTTTTTTAACAATTCCTTTTGTTTAAATGTATATCCTAATTCTTTTTCTATATTTTTTAATTCCATTAGAACCTCTGACCTCCTTTCCTCTATTTTACACTACTATTATATACTATTTTCTAAATTTTGCAAGAGGGGGGTAGGGATTTGGGGACGGTTCTAAAAATCCTTAAGGTCTGTCCCTTTTGTTTCATTTTGAAACGATTTGGCACGTCCCCAACAGTTCCAAAAATTTCTTATAAAAATGTATGGACAGATGAATTTTGTTATTGTATAATAAATGTGTATTATTTTAAAAGTAGAAAGTGAGAAAAAAATTATGGCAAAGGATAATAATTCTTTCCAAAAAGAAGAACGTAATTTAATAGATGTTTTTAATGAATTGCAAGAACTTCAACGTAACCCAAAAGCAAGACAAGCCTATCAGAAACAAGCACGTAAATCAAAGTTTTCTTTTCATTCAAAACTTGACTCAAATAAAACATTCCAAAAAACTTATGATTTAAAATTATCTCATATTGTCATTGGTTGTTCTGCTTTAGTTATTGGTATGGCTATTTTCTTTCCAAAAACTTCTGCTTTTACTGAAAGTTATGCAAAGGAAGAAAATATTGAAGCTGTTTCAGAATATGAATTAAATCGTCACCGTTTGAATATGCAAACAATAATCTCTGAAAACTCTGGAATGGATAGAGTTAAAGAACAAGTTACTGAAGAACGTGATGTTGATTTTGAAACTACATATCAAAACAACGCTAGCCTACCAAAAGGTGAAGAAATTACACTTCAAGAAGGTAGTCTTGGTAAGGATAATGTAACTGTTGTTAAAACATATGAAAATGGTACTTTTGTTGAAGAAGTTATTTTAGCTAAAGACAGATTAGTAGAACCAGTTGCTAAAATAATTGATCTTGGTACTTCTGAATTCTTAGCAAAACATAAAGTTCATATTGGTGATATCATGTATTTTGTAAATGCAGGAACTCTAAAAGAATCACCTGATGACACTTCAAAAGATGTTGCTGAAGTTAAAGAAAGTTTAGATGTTAAATTATTAGAGTTACCAAGTGAAGAATGGTGTAAAGTTTCTTTTGATGGCATTGAAGGATATATCAAAACATCAAACTTAACATCTGCATATTCTACACCTAATATTGTTGAAAAGAATCGTATACAAAGAATTTTAATAAAAGTAAATATAAATATGGAATTAAATGAAACAAGTGGTCTTACATTAAATGATTACAAGAAAATATTTACGAACTTACCAAATGATAAAAATAATATTTTTGAAGATAATTATTCAGTATTCTATAATGCAGAGAAAAAATATAACATTAATGGTATTTTCTTAGCATCTATGGCAATTCATGAAAGTGCTTGGGGAAGTTCTCAAATAGCCAAAAATAAGAATAACTTATTTGGCTATGGTTCATATGATGAAAGTCCTTATGAATCTTCTTATGAATTCGCAAGCTATGAAGAAGGTATCGAAACAGTTGCCAAATCTCTAGTTAAATATTATTTGAATCCATCAGGAACTAAAATTTATGATGGGGAAACAGCAGCTGCTTGGTATTATAATGGACCTACATTACAAGGAGTTAATACTAGATATGCAAGCGATAAAGATTGGTATACTAAAGTATATAGTTATATGGAAATGCTTTACAACAGGCTTAAATAATAAAACTAGCACTATATTTGATTACTAAAAGAAAGATATATCATCTTTCTTTTAGTATATCCTCAATAATTTTAGGATTGGAGGTTACAAATGAAATTTAAGAAAATTGAAGTAAAAAATGAAAGATTATTATTTGCTGTTTTATTAATTGCTTTATTTATAATTTTTATATTATATTATAACTTTGTATTTTCAGAAGTTTTTGCTAGAAATGCATTTGCAAATCAAATGATAGAAATTGCAGACCAAAATGAAAATCCAATATTTAGTATTCAAAGAATATTGTTATATAGTAGTGCAAATGCAATTGATAATTCAGATGATTTGTCTTTAAAAGATATGAGTATATTGCAATATACAGATATTTCAATATATATAGATAATTTAGGAACAATTTCTGATTTAACTAATGAAAATACTGTAAGGGAACTTTACATTGATAATATTAATATAAAAACAAACTCTGATATGGGAAATCAACTTCTAAACTATAAAAATCCTTTAAGTTTTGGAAAATATGAGAATTTACAACTTGCTGAAAATGGTAGAATTGATTTTAATATTGTAAATACAAATTCAGAAAATGAAAATCATGATTATTCTACTCCAACTTTTTATACAGATTGCTCAAATCCAATTTCTTTAGGATATATTAATAAAGATATTTTGACTAATTATGCTGCAACTCAAGATTCTAACACTGTTTCTTTTAATGGAAAGGTTTTACAAGAAGCAAATATTAATTTAGATGATATTGGTTATAACTTAAGTTTTAGAATTAATATTGTTAATAATTTAGGTCAAAAATTTGTATATAATATGTCTTTTGATGTTGATTTAAATGATGCTAATGGAGGAGTTTATAATGGATATATTTATAAAGGTAAAAACACTTCTGGAAGAGAACATCAATTTTTTAAAGAGATGTAGTAAAATTGTTATTTATAATTAAAGCCTTTTTAGCCCACAAACTGTGGGCTTTTTGTATGTTTTATTGATTTTTTCCTTGACATTTTTCAAAAAATCTGCTATTATAGAAATTGCTTAACGCAAGATTATACAATATAAATTTGCAGGTATAGTTTAGTGGTAAAACGAGACCTTGCCAAGGTTTAGTCACGAGTCCGATTCTCGTTACCTGCTCCACTTTTTATTTTTTTGTAATTTTTATATTACATACTACATATTATTTAATATATGGCGACATAGCCAAGTGGCTAAGGCACGAGTCTGCAAAACTCTGATCCCCGGTTCGAATCCGGGTGTCGCCTCCAAAAAGTTATCATTTTTTTATAAATTGCTAATTTTTTTATTTTTTGAGAAAGTCCAAAAAATACTGAAAAATAAATGGTTTTAGCATTTAATATTTTTCAATATTTTTTAATAATTCTCAATATTTCTTAATCTTATATGTTAATTACATACATAATTACATACAAGTTGTATGTAATTAACACACAAAAATTATCTTTCAAGTTCTTTACAAATATTATTCATTATATATACACCATTATTATATCCATTTACACCATTAAAATATATTGTTTGAGTTTTTAAAATTTTGTGTGCTATTTTTCAAGGCTAATATTTTCATGATATGTCACTGATTTTTTATAATTATCTTTTACTTGTGATTCTGACAAGGCTTTATTATATAATCTTAATGTATATGCATTCATTTTGCTGTAGTGCCAATATCCTTCATGACTCATTGAACATCTTCCTATACAAAAATATTTTAAACTATCTAACCTATTATTAATAAAATATTCCCATTGTTTTTTATTATATCCACCTTCATATAACTTTTCACCATTTAAATACAATACTTGTTTATAATATTCTTCTCCATCTTTTTCATAACTATTTGTTGTATCTACTGTAATAGTAAAATATAGTTCTTCTCCAAATTTATAATCATTTAAAAGATATCTAATGTTCCATGGAGAAGTAACTGATTGGCTAAAATCAGATATAAAGTTTCCGACTTACACCTGCACTCCACACCAAATGAATGGATTCTGATAAAAATACAGAGCCAAATCTAAATGCTGCCTGTTGTGCTTCATTACCATTCCAATAGCAAAAAATACCCTTAAATGTGTGTTCAATGATATTCTCATTTTTATCATATGATATTCCATCATCTAATACACCATAATATTCAAAAGTAAAACCATTTTGTGCTAATATATTTTTTCTTCTGCATTATCATATTTTACTATTATATAATCATCTATTCCGTCAAAATAAATGTTGTTGGTGTTAATCCACTATCATCTGTCCAGTTAAAATTCTTTAATTCCACATCATTACCCAATACACTTGTATCTCCACCTTTTAGTGTTTCTGTATCTGTATCACTTAAACATATTACTTCTCCAGTTTCACAATTTACTAGCCATTCATATTTTGTTTTTCCATAATCTACTACTTCAGTATTTTCCGATATATATTTCCAGTTAGTTCCATAAATATTTTCAGTTCTTTTTACTTATATCTTTTTTTACATAAAATATTACTTAATTAGTAACATGTAAACAAACTAAAAATTGGAGCAAATAACTTTCAAGTTATATACTCCAATTTTTGACATATATAAAACTGTTTCTAAATCATTAAATCACAAATTTCTTGATTAAGAATACTCCACCTGCTATTGTGATTAGAACGATTCCACCTAACATGAAATATGTTCTTGCTGCACCTGTACTTACTGTTACCATTACTGGTGCATCATCTATGTCGTCTTCTCCTCTTTCTTGGTTGTCTGGTGTTGAGTCTTTATCTGGTAAGTCATAGTCATTATCATCTTCTGATATTTCTGCTATGTTTGTCATTACTCCCATATTGTTTTCATCATTTATCCATGTTAAGACTACTTCTACTTCTGTGTATTCTCCTGGTTGTAATAAGATGTCTTCTGTTAATGTTGTTGATATTACATTATTTCCTTCATCTATCCATCCTGGATTATCTGCTGGGTCAAATCTTAATCCTTCTGGTACATAGTCTGTTATTTCTTTTACATATCCAGGTATGTCTCCTTCATTTGTTACTCTAATTTTGTATCTGAATTTTACTACAACATTATTTATATTTTTTCTGTATAATTCTACTTTTACTATTTCTTCTGGATCATCATATGGTTGATGACCAGTTTCTGTGATTGTTTCTTTACCATTTTCTATTACTATTGCTTGTGTTACCCATTTTCTTAATGCTAAGTCAAATTCTTTTACTATTACTTTTTCAAAGTCATCATCATCTTGTTGTCCTGGTATGTATTCTCCTGTTTCATCGTCTTTATATCCTGGTAAGTCTTCATCATTTGGAAGTTCTACATTATCACTTTGAGAATCTCTATCTGTTGTTTCTTGTTTATTATCATCTAAGTATTCTGTAATGTCTGCTATATTTGTTACCTTCTTGCTCGTTGGTGTTCCCTCCATTACTCTACACATTACTGGTACTTCTCTATATGATAATACATATTCATTATTTTCATTTAATTCTGCCTTATTTATAATTGCATCTTCTAAATATCTTGTTGTTAATGTTCTTCCATCTTCTGATATTTCCCAACCATATTGTTCATTAAATTCCCCATCAACATATTCTAAATATGGTGGTAGATGGTCTTTTATTTCTGATGCGTATCCGTCTATATCTCCTTCATTATATACTCTTAACATATATATAACGATATTGTTTCTTTGTACTAATACTGGCTCTTTTGTATGGTTATATGTAGCTGTTGTTATTAAGTTTCCATTTTCATCTTCTGTATTTAATAATGATGTATCTACAACTGGTGCTCTTGTATATGAGCCATCTGAATTTCTTAAATATTCATCCTCATCAATTGTTTCATCATCACTTACTGCTATAATGAATTTTCTTAATGCTAAGTCAAATGATTGTAATACAACATAATCATGGTCTTCGTCATCTTCATGATCTGGATGTTCTTTCCAATCTTCTGTATCAGAATCTCTATCATCTACTGGATTTCCCTCTTCATCACAATCTTCTGAGATTGCCGCTTCATTTCTTATAACTGTTCCAGCAATATTGTCTGCTATTACTTTAAATTTAACTGATACCTCTTTATATGATAAATCATCTTCTGTTTTTGTTCCATCATTTCTTCCAAATGCATCTATTAAATTGCTTCCTGGTGTTCCTTCATTTTCTTTTGATAAATAATCTGTTGAAATTTGTACAATTCTTTCTCCTGATTCATCATATACAAAATTTCCCCATAAATAGTTTTGGTTAAATTCAATTGCCTCTTTTTCTGCATCAGTTAATGTTTGATCTGCTTCTAAGTCGCTACCTGTTTCTTCTGACCATAAAAATTCTAGTCCTTCTGGTACATCTTCTGTTATTTCTTGTGCATATCCATTTATTGTTCCTTCATTGTAGATTCTAAATGTATATGTAACTATATCTCCTTTTTTAACTCCCACTGGTTCTTTGTTCATTTGATAATCTGCTGTTGTTGAAACCATATTTCCATTTGAATCAGTTACATTTAAATCACTTACATCAATGCCTTCTAATCTTTCTGGAACATTTTGATCATTTACTGCTACTATTCTTTTTATCAATTTTAAGTCAAATGTTTCTGGTAATAATACTAATTTTTCAAAGTCGTCATCATCTTGTTGACCTTTATAATAATAGTCTGAATCTGCTAAATCTGGTTTATTTCCATTACCTGTATAATCTGACATATTATCTTTATTTACATTTGGTGTTGTTGATGGCTCTGAATCTCTATCTTGTCCATCTTGATTTGTTATTGTAACTTGATCTTCTGCATCATATTCTTCTGAAATCCAAGCTACATTTGTTAATATTGTTGAATTTTGAGTATCTGGTTTTGCTGTAACTGTACATTCTATTTCTATTGTCTCACTATCTAAATTTCCTTCTGTATATGGATTTAGATTTTCAGTATTGCTATCGATTCTCTTTAAATTTAAAGTATTTGTATCTTCGTTATAACTATCTAATTCAAAATTTCCACTTATAACTCGTGAATATGTTAAACCTTCTGGTAATTGGTCAACTATTTTTGTTGCTCTACCTGCTTTTTCGCCTTCATTATATATTGTTATTTTATAAGTTACCTTGTCTCCTGATTCCACAAGTACAGGATCTTTCTTATGCTTATATGTTGCTGTTGTACCTGAAGCTAGAGTTGATTCATCAATATCTGGGACTCTTACATTTGCTCCTGTTAATTCTACTCCATTTAATGCTGTAATATATTTTCTTAATGCTAAGTCAAATACTCTTTCATCATGTGGTGTAATAGTTAATTCTACAGGTACTGATACACTTTCTTTTTCTGGTAAAACAATTGGTTGCTCTTTATTGTTTGTACTTGAAATTCCTAAAATTAAATTTGTATTATTATAATTAATAGTTATATTTACACTAATTTCACTAACATCTACTGTATTTGGTACTGATATATAGAAATTCTGCCCAACCAAATCTTCTACTGTTGTTCCTTGCGCTACTTCTGATTTGTTACTATCTAATAATTTATAATCTGATGTTTCTGTTTGTCCATTTTTAACAACAAAATTTATATTATATGGTGAAGGATTATTTGCATTTTCTGTAATGTTAATTGGTCCTATAATATAATTCCCATTACTTTCTTCATAATCAATTTTTGTTGTATTTACTTGTGCAGGTGCTCCAGATTGAGATTCAATATTGTCATATTTAGGTGCATTTGCTATTGCAGTTCTAATTAAATATTTATATAAAAGCTCTGCTTGTTGTTGCCTCATTCTTCCTTCATTAGTTCCTAAGTTATAATCTGACAAACTAGTATAAGATGTTCCATTTGTTGTATAGTTAAGCCATCCTGATCCTTCATATTGATCATATATATCACTTTCACCATAGTTAGTAAAATACCACAATGCTGCTTGTTGTACAGTCTCAATGTCATCATCAGTTAAATTATATGTATATGTAGGAATTTGTGCTGCTTTCAATAATGCTTCTCTATCTGCTTCTGTAGATGTTTTGCTAAAATAGCATTGTTCTAAAACTGCTAATATAGCACTATACTGACTTATTTGTGTTCCACCTTCTAACTCTAAAGTTTTTGTTGCAAGTTCCTTTAGTATAGTATTTTGATTTTGAGCTCCCATAGTACTTTTATCCTTTTTCATATCATAAAATACATCATAAGTTGCTCTTTTATCTACATTTGTAAATCCTGCTCCAGCTTTTAAACAATATATATTATTTTCAGAATATGAATTTGATGTTTCACTCTGATATTGTATTAAATTCCATATCTTAGCTCCTCCACTATTTGGATCACCTATTGCATATCCCATGTTAGAGTCAAGTTTCAATTCTGTAATTCCAATATATAAAGGTGTATTAGGTGTTCGTGCATAAGCCATATTTGAACATAACAATATGTTGATTATAAAAATACTAACTAATGCTACAACCATACACATTCTTTTCATTTTCATTTTTCTCTCTCCTTCTTATTATTAATATAAGATTTCCTTTATATTTTGTCACTTTTTTTTCCTATAGTCAATAGCATTTTTTGCTATTTTCTCTAACTTTAATTAGCTATTCTATATTTTCTTACGGATATAAGCTTTGAAGAATATTAATATAAATTAAAGTTTACATTACAATTATATTACATTTTTATACCAAAATCAATACTTTACGTAAATTATTTCTCTAAAAAAATTATACATATTTTTTATATTACTTTATATAATGTAAAGAGGTATTTTGAATATGAAAAACATTTTTATAAAATCTGCTCACATATTTGTTATATTTCTCATTATAATTACTTCCTTTAATTACAGTTTTGCAGATGATTATACTGAAGATAAGGCAACCATTGATGTTAGTGCACAAATTTCAGAAACCATAGCACAAACAAGTGATACTCTAAATGCTTCATCAATTAATTCTCGTTCTTGTATAATTTATGATAGAAATTCTCATATGGTTTTATATGGTAAAAACGAAACAAAACAAGTAAAAATGGCCTCAACCACAAAAATTATGACTTCATTAATTATAATCGAGAATTGCAATTTGTCAGAAACAATTGAAGTTTCAAAAAAAGCTGCTGGTACCGGTGGTTCGAGATTAGGATTAAAAACTGGAGATAAAATCACTATAAAAGACCTTTTGTATGGTCTTATGCTTTGTTCTGGTAATGATGCAGCTGTAGCACTTGCTGAATATGCTGGTGGAGATATTCAAGGTTTTGCTAACTTAATGAATAACAAAGCACATGAATTAGGTTTGACAAATACTCACTATGAATCACCTCATGGACTAGATTCTGATGGACATTATACAACAGCATATGAACTCGCTGTACTCACAGATTATGCTTTAAAAAATGAAACATTTGCAAAAATTGTAGGAACAAAAAACTACACTGTTACAATCAATGGCTATCCAAAAAATTTATCAAATACTAATGAATTACTTGGATATTTAAATGGAGTCTATGGTGTAAAAACTGGTTTTACAAATGGTGCTAATAGATGCTTAGTAACTGCTTGTAAAAGAGATAATATGGACATTATATGTGTTGTATTAGGTGCTGATACAAAAAAGTTCAGAACTCAAGATAGTATCAAATTAATTGAATATGCTTTTAAAAATTTTACATATATTAATGCAAATGATTTAGCAATTAATAGCTTTGAAAACTGGAAAAATGAAAATTTAAAATATTTAGATATTAATAAAAGTTCTTCTAATTCATTTGAACTTGAAATAAAAACATGTGAAAATCCTATTTTGTCAATTAATAAAAACGAAATTGATAATGTAATGACTTCTATTTCAATAAATGCAAATCTAGAGGCTCCAATATCGTCAAATACTGTAATAGGTAATTTGACTTTAAGTATAGATGATAGAAATTTAGCTACTTTAGATATTATAAATACTAATGATATTAAAAGAAAAGATATTCCTCATTATTTAAATTATTTCTTTTCTAATTATTCAAATATTTTAGAACAGATTTTAAATTAAAGAGCTAAATAAGTAATTATATACTTATCTAGCCCTTTTTTAATTTATTAATTATAGAACTTTAAGTCTGTAAATTTGTATTACATTAGGAAACTTATTTAACATTTTCTTTAATGTAATCAACTACATCTCCTACTGTAACAACTTTTTCAGCATCACTATCTGGAATTTCTATATCAAATTCTTCTTCTAAAGCCATAACTAATTCAACTATATCTAATGAATCAGCACCTAAATCATCAATAAAAGAAGCTTCCATTGTTACTGCTGTATCTGCTACTCCTAATTGTTCTACAATAATTCCTTTTACTTTTTCTAAAATTTCTTCTGAACTCATGCCTCCGAGTTCACCTCCTCTCAAGTTTGTAATGCTCAATTCATAGTTCATTTATATTATATGTTTTCCCATTTGTCAAGTAAATTATCAAAATATTTTTATTTTGTACTACTAAGTCAAGAAAAACATTTATTTATAAGCATTTTTTAATTATATTTTATAAATTTTCTTGTTTTTCTTTTTGCTTAGTAAATTCTTCAATCATCTTATCAACAGCTTTATTTTCAACAAATTTTTCAGCTTGAATGATTGTATATTCAAATAGTAATGCATCACTACTGCCATGCGCCTTTACAACAGGTTTTTTTACTCCTAAAAATAATGCTCCACCATATGACTTATAATCCATTCTCTTAGAAAATCTTTTTATTGCTGGTAAACAAGGTAAAGCAGCAATTTTAGTTAATATACTACTTGTTAAACTTTCTGTCAATGTCTTCTTAACAAATTTTCCTAAACCTTCTGTTGTCTTTAAAAACACATTTCCAGTAAATCCATCTGTTACTATTGCATCTATTTTTCCAGAAAAAGCATCTCTTCCTTCAACATTACCAACAAAATTTATATTTAGTTCTTCTGATTTTTCTTTTAAAAGATTATAGCTTTCTCTAACTAATTCATTACCTTTTGTTTCTTCAGTTCCTATATTTAATAAACCTATTGCAGGTCTTTCTATACCATATGTATTTTTTAGATATATACTTGACATTTGAGCAAACTGTAGTAAATTTATTGGCTTACAGTTTGTATTAGAACCTGCATCAATCAAAAGTAATTGACTTTTATATGCTGGTAATATTCCTGCCAACGCTGGTCTGTCTATTCCTTTTATTCTACCTACGATTAATGTTGCTCCTGTTAATAATGCTCCTGAATTTCCGGCAGATATAAATACGTCTCCTTCATCCTCTTTTAACATTCTAAATCCTACAACCATTGATGAATCTTTTTTATGTTTTATTGCAATAGTTGGAGTATCTTCCATTTCTATTGTTTCAGTTGCATTTTTTATTTTCAATCTGTCTGAAATTTCTTCCATTTCTTTTCCGTAAAATTCCTTTATTTTACTTCTTATTACTTCTTCTTTTCCTACTAATATTACTTCTGCTTTTACTTTATTTATTGCATTTACTGCTCCTTTTATATTTGCATCTGGTGCGTTGTCTCCTCCCATAGCATCTAGTACTATTTTCATTGCTATTATCATTCCTTTCTCAAGCCTAAATCTATAACCTTTTTATTTTGTCTTAATTCATAATATTTATGACATATCTATTTTATTATTATTTTGGAAAAATTACAAGTGATTTTAGCAATATTTCTAATATTTTGCTTATTACCTTATTAAAATATATTTTATTAAATCTTTTAAACAAAATTTTACCCAGCCATATGAAATAACATATAGCTGGGTTGGAGTTATAAAGCCTTGATTTTTTTAAAGAATTCTTGCTGGACCTTTTGGTTTTGTTCTAGTTGCTCTTTAAGCAACCGTTGCATTTCCTGATCATAATGTTTACGTATTTCGTCCAATTCTTCATCTGTCTCAGCTAATTGAATAGCTTTTTCTGCACGTAGACTTACATCTTCCATCTTTTTTATGAAACTATCTCTAATTTCAAGTAAAGATTTATCTGCTTTTTCTCTTAGCCTTTCCATTTCTTCGTCTTTAGACCTTTTCTCCATTTCAAAACTCATAGTGTTTACCTCCTTATGTTGATGTTTATATTATACCATAAATTCCGCGAAATATCAAAAGAGTTAGAAATTAAGTACTTTAATTTCTAACTCTTCTATATTATTGAACTTATTTAATTATTCTATAATATCAGCAACAACTCCTGAACCAACTGTTCTACCACCTTCACGGATAGCAAATCTTAATCCTTTTTCAATAGCGATAGGTGTGATTAATTCGATTGTCATTGATACGTTATCTCCTGGCATAACCATTTCTGTTCCAGCAGGTAATTCGATAACTCCTGTAACGTCTGTTGTTCTGAAATAGAATTGTGGTCTATATCCATTGAAGAATGGTGTATGTCTTCCACCTTCTTCTTTAGTTAAAACGTATACTTCTGATGTGAATTTTGTATGTGGATGAATTGTTCCTGGTTTACAAAGAACTTGACCTCTTTCGATGTCTTTTCTATCAACACCTCTTAATAATGCTCCGATATTATCTCCAGCTTCTGCTTGATCTAATAATTTTCTGAACATTTCAACACCTGTAACAACTGTTTTTCTTCTTTCAGTTGTAAGACCGATGATTTCAACTTCGTCTTGTAATTTAACTGTTCCTCTTTCTACTCTACCTGTAGCAACTGTTCCTCTACCAGTAATTGTGAATACGTCTTCAACTGGCATTAAGAATGGTTGGTCAACTGGTCTTTCTGGTGTTGGGATATAAGTATCAACTGCTTCCATTAATTCTTTCATTGGAGCATATACTGGATCGTTAGGATCTGTTGATGTGCTCTCTAATACTTTTAATGAAGAACCTTTAACGATTGGAATTTCGTCTCCTGGGAAACCATATTCTGATAATAGGTCTCTAACTTCCATTTCAACTAATTCTAATAATTCTGGATCGTCAACCATATCACATTTATTTAAGTAAACAACGATGTATTTAACACCAACTTGTCTAGCTAATAAGATGTGTTCTCTTGTTTGTGGCATAGGACCATCAGCTGCTGAAACTACTAATATAGCTCCATCCATTTGAGCTGCACCTGTAATCATGTTCTTTACATAGTCAGCATGTCCTGGACAGTCTACGTGTGCATAGTGTCTCTTTTCTGTTTCATATTCTACGTGAGCTGTGTTGATTGTGATTCCTCTTGCTTTTTCTTCTGGTGCTCCGTCGATTTGATCATATGCTTCATATTGAGCTCTACCTAATAATGATAGATATTTTGTAATAGCTGCTGTTGTTGTTGTTTTTCCGTGGTCTACGTGACCGATAGTACCAATGTTAACATGTGGTTTTGTTCTTTCAAATTTTGCTTT
>CALXCG010000041.1 GCA_944386745.1 uncultured Clostridia bacterium
ACAGATTCACAAGGAAGAACAGTAGATTTTAAAAATACAATAATAATTCTAACATCAAACTTAGGTTCTGAATATATCTTGGAAGGTATAAATGAAAAAGGTGAGATTTCAGAAGAAGCAAAAGAAAAAGTAAATGATTTATTAAAGAAAAGCTTTAGACCAGAATTTTTAAACCGTCTAGATGAAATAGTATTTTATAAGCCATTACAAAAAAATGAAGTATCAAAAATTTTGGATTTATTGATAAAAGATCTTGAAAAAAGACTTGAGGACAAGCATATCACATTAGAATTAACACAAAATGCAAAAGATTATCTAATAGATAATGGATATGATCAAGTTTATGGTGCAAGACCACTTAAAAGGTTTGTGACAAAAAAACTAGAAACACTAATTGCAGAAAATATTTTAAAACAAGAAATTTTACCTTCAAGTAAAGTGGTTGTCGAGTGCAAAAATAATAATTTAGTAATTAAAAAGTAAGGTCTGTTATATAATCTGTTTTAGAAATTAATAGATGCATAAAAGGTTGAAAAAGAATTAAATTTTTAATTCTTTTTCAATCAGACTTAGTTTTTAGAAAGGGAATAATGACAAAAATGATAGATATAATAAAAGCAAAGAAAGCATTTGCAGAATATGTTAAAAATTATGATATAGAAAATGACAAGATTCGATTAAAAGTTGAGCATATAGAAAGAGTGTCACAAACAGCTAAAAAATTAGCGACAAAATTAGAATTAGAAGATGAAGATATAAAATTAGTAGAATTAATAGGCTTACTTCATGATATTGGAAGATTTGAGCAATTAAAACAATATAATACTTTTGTAGATAGAAACAGTATAAACCATGGAGAATTTGGAGTACATGTATTATTTAATGAAAAAGATGGAATTATAAGAAATTTTATAGAGGACAAACAATATGATGATATAATAAAAAAAGCTATACTAAATCATAATAAAGATGTAATAGATATTCCAAAAGATTTAACACCAAGAGAATTATTACACACAAAAGTAATTAGAGATAGTGATAAAATCGATATATTAAATTTATTAACATTTGAGAAAAAAGAAACAGCATGGGAAAAAGCAGATTTGTCAGATGATATTATTAGTGATGAGATATATAAAGAATTTATGGAACAAAAAAGAATAGATTATGGACATAGAAAGTCAGGTGCAGATGTTCTTGTTGGGCACTTTGCATATGTGTTTGATTTCAATTTTCCAGAAAGTTTGGAATTAGTTAAACAAAATAACTATTTTGAAAAAATATATAAAAGATTTGAATTTAATAATAAGGATATAATGGATAAATATAAAAAAATATATAAAAAAGTACTTGAGCATATAGAAAATACTTTACAAAATGCTAAAATATAAAAAGCAAATATGTGTAAATAAGGAGTAAGAAATAAATGTTAGATATAGAAAAAGCTAAAATAGAATTTAAAAAATATATAAGTAATTATGATTTGAAGAATCCTGATATTGAAAGAAAAGTAGGACATAGTTATAGAGTGGCTGAAATAAGTAAAAAAATTGCTAAAAGTTTAAATTTATCTGTTGAAGAGATTGAAGTTGCAATTTTAATTGGGCTTTTACATGATATTGGAAGATTTGAGCAACAAACTAAATATAGAACTTATGATGATATAAGCAGTATAGACCATGGAAAATTAGGGGTGGAAATTTTAGAAGAGAATAACTATGTGAGAAACTATATAAAAGACGATAAATATGATAATATAATTAAAACCTCAATTTATAATCATAACAAATATGATATAGAAAAAGGATTAGATGACAAAACTTTAACTTTTTGTAAAATAATAAGAGACAGTGATAAATTGGATATACTTTATGAAGCAATAGAGATTTTTTGGGAGAAAAATGTTAAAATTACAGATGATATTACCAAAAAAGTTTTGGGAGATTTTAAAGATGGAAGACAAATATTAAATCAAGATAAGAAAACGCAATTAGATAGAGTAATTTCAATAATTTCATTTATTTTTGATATTTATTATCAAGAAAGTTTTAAAATTATAAAAGAAAATGACTATATAAACAAAATTATGGACAAATTTGAAATACAAGATGAAAATGTAAAAGAGCAATTTAACGAAATACGAAGTATAGCAAATAATTATGTTGAAGATAAAATAAAAAATATGGAATGAAGGTATGACAATATATGGGCAAAAGTTTATTAATTACAGAAAAGCCATCTGTTGCGATGGAATTTGCAAAGGCACTAAAAATTACAACAAATAGAAAAAATGGATATCTAGAGTCAGATAAATGGATAATAACATGGTGTGTAGGACATTTAGTAACAATGAGCTATCCAGAAAAATATGATGAAAAATTGAAGTTTTGGAGATTAGACACATTACCATTTATACCAGAGAACTGGAAATATGAGATAATTCCGAATGTTGCTAATCAATTTAATATAGTAAAAGAATTAATGCAAAGAGAAGATATAGATGTAATATATAATGCTGGAGACTCTGGACGTGAAGGAGAATATATACAAAGGCTTGTATTTATGATGGCAAAACCAAATCCAAAAGCAGAGATGAAAAGAGTTTGGATAGATTCACAAACAGAAGAAGAAATATTAAGAGGAATTAAAGAAGCAAAGCCACTTTCTGAATATGATAGTTTATCAGATAGTGCATATTTGAGAGCAAAAGAGGACTACTTAATTGGAATTAATTTTTCAAGATTACTTTCAATTATTTATGGAAGGAGACTAGCACAAAGTTTGCAAGAAGATAAAGCATCAATTTCGGTTGGTAGAGTTATGACTTGCGTTTTAGGGATGATAGTTTCAAGAGAAAGAGAAATAAGAAATTTTGTGAAAACAAAATATTATAAAATAGTTGGAGAATTTGGAGAAAGCAATTCATCCTTTAAAGCAGAATGGAAAGTAAATGAAAAATCAAAATATTTTGAATCTCCAAAACTATATAATGAAACAGGATTTAAAAAAGAATCTGATAGTAAGGAATTTATTTCACTATTAGCAGGAAAAAATGCAGTAATAAGTAGTTTAAAAAAATCTAAGCAAAAGGAAAATCCACCATTATTATTTAACTTAGCAGAAATACAAAATGAATGTACAAAAAGATTTAAAATAAAACCAGATGAGACATTAGATGTTATACAAAATTTATATGAAAAGAAATTAGTAACATATCCAAGAACAGATGCAAGAGTTCTTTCAACTGCAGTTGCAAAAGAAATAACAAAAAATCTAAATGGAATTGCAAGAGGTATGAAAGATGAAGAAATTCAAGGATATATAAAGAAAATGGTTGATGAAAAATATTCAACAAATATATTAAAAACAAAATATGTTAATGATAGTAAAATAACTGACCACTATGCAATAATACCAACAGGACAAGGATATGAAAATTTTAATCAACTACCAGATTTACAAAAACAAATATATAAAGTAATAGTAAAAAGATTTTTAGCAATTTTTTATCCACCTGCTGCATATAGTAAAGTTCAGGTAACTGTAGATGTCGAAATAGATGAAGAAAAGAAAAATATTGAAACCTTTTATGCAAGTGAGAAAGTATGTGTGAATCAAGGGTATTTAGAAATTTTAAAACCACAAAATAAAAATTCTACAGCAAATGAAAAAAATGTGGAAAAGAATGATGAAAATAGTAGCTTAGAAATATTAAAAAAATTGAAAAAAGGACAGAAAATAGAAATACAGAACTTTGAGATAAAAGAAGCGGAAACATCTCCACCAAGTAGATACAATTCAGGTTCACTTATTCTTGCTATGGAAAATGCCGGAAAATTAATAGAAGACGAAGAATTAAGAGAACAAATAAAAGGTGCAGGAATTGGTACAAGTGCAACAAGAGGTGGAATTATAGAGAAATTAGAAAAAATTCGATATATTGAAATAAACAAAAAGACACAAATAGTAACACCAACTAATAAAGGTGAAAAGATTTATGACATTGTAAAGCAATCTATGCCAGATATGTTAAACCCTAAACTTACTGCTAGTTGGGAAAAAGGTTTAGATATGGTGGCTAAAAAGGAAATTGAGCCAGATGAATTTATGACAAAATTGAAAAAATATATAAATTCTAAATTTGATAAGTTAGTAGTAAAAATGTAAAAGGAAGGCAAAAGGCAAGAATTTTTCTTGCCTTTTGCTTTTAGTACCGACTCGAGTAAATAACTTCTGGGCGAATAGTATAGTGTTCAGATGCTAAAACTGATTTAGAAGTTATAATAACTTCCTTTTTTCCAATTTCCAAACCATATTCTGTAATAAGGTTTATAAAACTATTATTCCGGAAGTATAAAACTACTGTATGAAGTTTCTCAAATTCTTCATGGATGAATTCACAGATAGCTCTATAAGCCTTCGTGTTGTTTCCTAAGTTCGGAAACATAAATCTTATAGCTGCATTTACTTTTGGGCCAGATACTCTTGTCATATTGCTCCTCCTTTTCCCCTTACTGGGGGCTGAAAAATATTTTGTTACAAGTGAATAATCACTTAACAATATTATAACATTCTTAACATAAAAAGTCAAAAAATGTTTGATATACTCTTTATATTTCCTAAAAAATGTGATAAAATATAAAAATAAAATAGACTAAGGGGAAGCTAGATGAATACCATATTAGGAGAAATAGGGAAAGCGCAAAAATTCATAGACCTAAACAACCAAATAGAAAACAAAAAAAGTCCAATACAAATATTGGGCTTAACTGACGTAGGAATGTTACAAATAATAGGTGGAATAAATGAATTTGATAAAAAACCAATTTGTATAATAACATATAATGAAATACAAGCAAAAAAAATATATGAAGATATTAAATACTTCACAGATAAAGTTGTATTATTTCCCAAAAAAGAAATAGTTACATATGACTATATAGCAGAAAGTAAAGACTTGCCATATGAAAGAATAGAAACATTAGATAAAATTATATCAAAGAAAAATTTAATGGTTGTTACAACAATTGAAGCAGTTATTCAAAATATTCCAACTAAAGAAACATTGTATAAAAATGAAATCGAATTTAAAATTGGTGAAACATATAATTTAGAAGAGATAAAGCAAAGATTAGTTAAGTTAGGATATTCAAGATATGACTTAATCGAAGGAAAAGGGCAATTTAGTGTTAGAGGTGGAATATTAGATATTTCTGTTACAGAAAATGTTGGAGTAAGAGTTGAATTTTGGGGAGATGAAGTTGATTCAATTAGAAACTTTAATATAACAAGCCAAAGGTCAATAAACACTTTAGAAAAAGCGAAAATATATCCAGCTCATGAATATATTTTAGAAAAACCAATTGATGAAATATGCAAGAAAATTAGAAATTTAGAAGGAAAAGAATATCCAAAAGAAATATTAGAAGAAGATATAGAACAAATAAAAGCAGGAAACTATATCAGCAAAATTGATAAATATTTTAATTGCTTTTATGAAAATCAAGCAACAATATTGGAGTACTTGAACAAAAATTATTGTGTAATGTTAGATGAAAAAAGGAAAATAGAACAAAGAGCAAAAAATATAATAAATGATAATGAAAACTTAATAAAAGCATTAGTAGAAAAAGAAAAAATTGTACCACAGGCATTAGAAAATTTAAATACTTATGAAAATATACAAGAAAAACTAGAAGAAAAACAAATAATATACTTAGAAAAAGAAGATAATGAAAATGTTTTAAATATTGAGAAATATAAATTTAATTATAGAGAAATAAACTATTACAGAAGCGAAATAGAGCAATTTATCAAAGATATAAAAATTTGGATAAGTTTAAAAAAGAAAATATATGTATTGGTTGAAACAAAAGAAAAGGCAAAAAAACTTCAAAAACTATTAGAACAAGAAGAAATAATATGCAAATATGAAGAAAAACTAAACCAAACAATAATAGTAAAAAATGTAGAAAGTATACTAACAATAAGTTTGGGAAAACTATCTGCAGGATTTGAAAATGCAGATACTAACCAAATAGTAATTTCAGCAAATGAATTAATAGATGGAGAAAAACGAAAAAGAAAAGTAACACATCAAGCCTTTAAAGAAGGAGAAAAAGTAGTATTTGCAGACCTGAAAGTTGGAGATTATGTAGTACACAGAACTTATGGTATAGGAATATATATTGGTGTAAATACAATAAAAGCAGATAATACAATAAAAGACTATATCAAAATAAAATATCAAAATGATGATATTTTGTATGTTCCAACAAACCAAATGGATTCAATCAGAAAATATATTGGTGGTGACAAAATAAATCCTAAATTAAATAGATTAGGAAGTAAAGAATGGGAAAATACTAAGGCAAGAGTAAAGAAAAATTTAAGAGAAATAGCAAGAGAATTAATAGAATTATATGCAAAAAGAGAAAAATCACAGGGATTTAGTTTTAGTAAAGATACAGAATGGCAAAAAGAATTTGAAGCAAAATTTCCATATCAAGAAACAGATGACCAATTAAGATGTATAGAAGAAGTTAAAAAAGATATGGAAAGTCCTAGACCAATGGATAGACTTTTATGTGGTGATGTTGGATATGGTAAGACAGAAGTAGCAATAAGGGCAGCATTTAAAGCAGTAATGGACCAAAAACAAGTAGCATATTTAGCACCAACAACGGTTTTAGCAGACCAGCAGTATCAAGAATTTAAAGAAAGAATGAAAGATTATCCAATAAGAGTAGAGATTTTAAATAGGTTTAAAACTAAGAAATATCAAGATGAAGTTGTAAAAAAACTGAAATTAGGAGAAGTTGATATTGTTATTGGAACACATAGAATATTAAGTAAAGATGTTGAGTTTAAAGATTTAGGATTATTAATAATAGATGAAGAGCATCGTTTTGGAGTAAAAGACAAAGAAAAGATAAAACAATATAAAACAAATGTAGATGTATTAACAATGACAGCAACTCCAATTCCAAGAACATTGCACATGTCAATTGTGGGAATAAGAGATATGTCAGTAATATACGAGCCACCACAAAATAGGAAACCAGTTCAAACTTATGTATTAGAATATGACCAAGAAGTAATAAGAGAAGCAATAACAAAAGAACTAGAAAGAGGTGGACAGGTATTTTATTTATACAATAATGTACAAGGAATAGAAAAAAAGGCAATAGACATATCAAACTTAGTAGCAGAAGCAAATGTAACATATGCACATGGACAAATGACTGGTACTAGAATTGAAGAAATAATGAAAGACTTTATTGAGGGCAAAAGCAATGTATTAGTATGTACAACAATATTAGAATCAGGAATAGATATACCTAATGCAAATACAATAATAGTTGAAAATGCAGACAGAATGGGATTAGCACAATTGTATCAAATAAGAGGAAGAGTTGGAAGAAGTGATAGGCAAGCATATGCATATATAACATATAAAAGGGATAAACTATTGTCAGAAGTTGCAGATAAAAGGTTAAAAGCAATTAAAGAATTCACAGAATTTGGCTCAGGATTTAAAATTGCTATGAGAGACTTAGAAATACGTGGAGCAGGAAGTTTGCTTGGAGAAATACAATCAGGACATCTAGAACAAGTTGGATATGATACATATTGTAACTTATTAGATGAAGTAGTAAAAGAAATGAAAGGAATAGAAGTAAAACCAGAAGTAGACATACAAATCGACTTAAATGTAACAAGCTATATTCCAGAAACGTATATTGAAGATTCTAACCAAAAAATTGAAGTATATCAAAACATTGCACTATGTAAAAATGAAGAGGACATACAAAATGTTATTGATGAAATAATAGATAGATTTGGAAATATGCCAGAAGAGTTAGAAAACTTAATAGACATTGCACGTATTAAATATCTAGCTAAAGGCTTAAATATTAGTAAAATAATGAGCAAAAAAACAGCAGTTGTCTTTACATTTGAATCAAGTAAAATTGAAATTGATATAAATAGTTTAATTAAGAAATATGGTAATAGAATTAAATTCTCAGCAGGAATAAAACCAATGATTACTTTAGAAATTGGAACAGATAATGAAAGACAAATATTAAATGACACAACGGAATTTTTGAAGGGATTTGGGGACGTTCTTTCAGTCCCTGCTAGTGGGATTGAGGGACGGTCCTAAAAATCCCTAAAAACAGGGACTAGGGGACGGACCTTGGAATTTATAGATAAAATGGAGGCACTTATGCAAGTAATATCAAGTAAAGAAAATGAATTGATTAAGTATATAAAAAAATTAAAAGACAAAAAAGAAAGAGATATAAGTGGAGAATACCTAATAGAAGGAGTTAAACTTATAAAAGAAGCAATACAAGAAAAAGCTAAAATAAAACAAATAATAGTATGTGATGAATGTGAAAGAACAGAAGTAATTTCACAAGATTTAATGTATGAAATAGCAAAATATGACTGTATCTATGTAACTAAAAAGATATTTGAATATATAACAGAAGTAAAAACACCTCAAGGAATCTTAGCAATAATTGAAAAAGAAAGTAATGAACAAAACATAGATTATAATCAAGAAATAATTGTTGCATTAGATGGAATACAAGACCCAGGAAATCTAGGAACAATTTTTAGAACTGTTGATAGTGTTGGGCTAACACAAATCCTTGTATCAAAAGATACAGCAGACTGCTATAATCCAAAAGTAGTACGTTCAACAATGGGAGCAATTTTTAGAGTAAAAGTAATAGAATGTGAAGATTTAGAAAAAACTTTAAAGGAAATTAAAAAGCATAAATTTAGCATTGTAGTAACATCGTTGCAAACTGATAATAGTATTTATGATGTACAATATAAAAAAGATGTAATTGTAATAGGAAATGAAGCAAATGGAGTTTCAGAAAAAATACGAAATTTAGCAGATAAAAAGGTAAAAATACCAATGCTTGGAAAAACAGAAAGTTTAAATGCATCAGTTGCAACAGGTATAATATTATATGAATATGTGAGACAGTTGGGGACGGGTCAAAACGTTTCAAAATGAAACAAAATGGACAAACCTAAATATAAAATCAAAGTTGTTAGACTTAGAAAGGAAATGTGATAAAATGAAATTAAACGTAGTATTAGTAGAACCAGAAATACCACAAAACACTGGAAACATAGCAAGAACATGTGCAGCAGTAGGAGCAAAACTACACTTAGTATATCCTTTAGGATTTAGCATTTCAGAAAAAGCAGTAAAAAGAGCAGGTTTAGATTATTGGGACAAATTGGATATAGAAGAACATGATAGTTTTAAAGCATTTTTAGAAAAATATAAACCAGAAGAAAATAATATGTTTTTTGTTACAACAAAAGGAAAACATGTATATTCAGAGCCTAATTATAAAGAAATGGATGAAGTATTTGTTTTATTCGGAAAAGAAACAAAAGGTTTACCAGAAGATGTATTATTAAAATACATCGATAGAACTATAAGGATACCAATGAGACCAACTTTAAGGTCATTAAACTTATCTAATTCAGTATCAATTGTCGTTTATGATATATTTAGACAAAAAGATTTTGAAGGATTAGAAGAAATTAGTAGTTATTTTGATAATTAGTAGAATGATAAATTAAATAATTTTGTCAAGCAAAAAACATGCCAACGTGAATAAAAATGTTTATATTGGCATGTTTTTAATTTACATTTGTTTTCTGAATTTAGGTCTGTCCATTTTAACATCATTTTGAAACGATTTGGCACGTCCCCAAAAAAGTTTTTAAAAACACTTGCAATTATTTCCGAATTATGGTAACATATTATCGTAAATCAAAAGAGTTTATATCAAGAAAATTTTTTCAAAAATTAAATTCTAAAATTTCAACAAATTTACTACAAAGAATATATTGACATATAAATAAAATATGAGTATAATATAGGAGGATTGCGATTGAAAGTTTTTACTTATAGTGATTATATAAGATGTATCCATAATTTAAGAAGGAAAGATATAACTGGTTTAGCTGAAGATGGAGTACAGTATGATTTAAAAGTTAATAATAAAAAGAAAAATAATAAAGGAACAGATAAATCACATGATAAACTAATAAAAGATATATTAAAAGATAAAAAAGAAGTTGCCGGATTGATTAATCAATTTTTTAGACCAAATGAAAAACTAGAAGCAAGTAATTTGCAAAAGTGTTCTAATAGTTTTGTTACTAAAAAATTTAAATCACAAGAAGCTGATATAGTATATAAATTGAAGGATAAGGATATATATTTCTTAATAGAGCACCAATCAACAGTTGATTATAATATTCCATTTAGGGTATTAGATTATAGTATGGATATTGTGCAAGAATGGAAAAAAGAAAAAAGAATTAATAAAATATCTAAATATCCAACAGTAGTACCAATAGTAATATATACGGGACAAGTTAAGTGGAATGTTCCAAAAAACATTAAGTATCAACAGATTAAAGTAACTACATATGAAAAATATAGAATAGATTTTGGATATAATTTTATTGATGTGAATGAATATAATATAGAAGAACTGCTAGAAAAAAAGACAATGTTTGGATATGGCATGATATTAGAGAAATCAAAAAATACGAAGGAATTTGTAGAAAACGTAAAATCCATAATAAAAATAGAAAATGATATAGTAAGGCTAGAAAAATTAGCGGATATGATTGTATATCTATTTGGAAATGTTTTAGAATATGATGAACAAAATGAATTGTTAAATTTAATAAATGAAAAGGTAGGTGGTAATATGGCAACATTAGCAGAAAGAATTAAAGCTGGTGATAGGAAAAGAATGAAGCAATTTGAAAAAAGAGGTATAAGAGAGGGGAAAAGAAGTGGAAGAGAAGCAATACAAAATATTGCAAGCCAAATATTAAAGCTAGGACTAGACGAAGATGTTATGAAAAAAATAACTAATGTGACTAATGAAGAATTAAAAAAATTAGAAGCAAAATAAATCTTATAAGTCAAAAAAATTATTTAGAAATTTTAGTTACCAAGTATTGAAAAATAGAACAATTGAATTCAATACAAGGTAACTTTTTATATTGTTTTACATAAAATACAGTAAGAAAGGTTTGGGTGAAAAGGTTGAAAAATAATTACAATTTAATTCTTTTTCAACTAAATTTTTACCTTAGGAAGGAATGAGAGTAACAATGGAAAAAATATTGGAAGTAAAAGAGATAAGCAAAAAATATCAAGGGGAAAAAGGAGAAGTTTTAGCAATAGATAATGTCAATTTCAGAGTAAAACGAGGAGAATTTATCAGTATAATTGGTCCAAGCGGATGTGGAAAATCAACACTTTTGTCAATAATAGCAGGACTTGAGAAAAAGACAACAGGAGAAATCTACATAGAAGGAGAAAAAATAGAAGGAATATCAGATAAAATTGGATACATGCTACAAAAAGATTGTTTATTAGAATGGAGAACAATTTTTAGTAATTGTGTGTTTGGATTAGAAGTAAAAGGAAAATTAAATGATGAAAGTAAAGAATATGTAGAGAGTTTGTTAAAAAAATATAATTTATATGATTTCAAAGATAAATATCCATCAGAATTATCTGGAGGAATGAGGCAAAGAGTTGCTTTGATTAGAACACTTGCAGTAAAGCCTAAGATATTGCTACTAGATGAAGCTTTTTCAGCATTAGATTATCAAACAAGAATAATGGTAACAAATGATATTTATCATATTTTGAGAAAAGAGGGAATAACAGCTATTATAGTAACACATGATATTTCAGAAGCGATTAGTATGTCAGATAAAGTACTAGTTTTAACAAAAAGGCCGGGGACTGTAAAAGATATAATTAAGATAGATTTTGAAATTGAAAATAGGAATCCTATAAATTGTAGAGAAAGCCCAAAATTCAGCACATATTTTAATACATTATGGAAGGAGTTGGGTGTAGATGAATAAACAATTAGTTATACAATCAAAAGAAAGAAAAGAATATATAAAAAGAAAAAAGAAAAATAAAGTGCTTGTTTTATTTACTCAAATATTTATCTTAATTGCTTTTTTAGGAATCTGGGAAATACTTGCTAATAAAGGAATAATAGACAGTTTTATGATGAGTCAGCCAAGTAGAATTTGGAATACATTGATAAATTTAGGTTCAGAAGATTTAATGAAACATATTTGGGTGACAGTATATGAGACAATTGTTGGATTTTCAATTGGAACTATATTAGGAATTGGGATTGCAATATTATTATGGTGGTCAGATTTTTTGTCAAAAGTTTTTGAGCCATATTTAGTAGTATTAAATAGTTTGCCAAAAGTTGCTTTACGGACCAGTTATAATAATTTGGGTAGGTGCAGGAACACCAGCAATAATTGTAATGGCAGTTGCAATTTCATTAGTTGTAACAATACTTGAAAATTTGAATGGATTTTTGAAAACTGATAGAGAAGTAATTAAAATGGCAAAAACTTTTAATGCAAGCAAATTTCAAATACTTACTAAAATAGTGATACCTGCAAATATTTCAACTTTCATAAATTCATTAAAAGTAAATATTGGATTATCTTTAGTTGGTGTGATTTCAGGTGAGTTTTTAGTATCAAAAGCAGGTCTTGGATATTTAATAGTTTATGGTGGGCAAGTTTTTAAATTAGATTTAGTTATGGCTAGTGTAATAATTTTAGGTGTAGTTGCAGGTTTAATGTATTTAGCAGTATTACTATTAGAAAAGTTTATATTAAAGACAAAAAAATTTAAATAATAGTGCGTTAGTAAGCGCGATACAAAGCTTGATAATTATGTAAAATTATGCTAAAATATATTTGTAACTTAATAAATTCCAGGAAAAAACGGAGGTAAAGAACATGAGGAAACATCAGAGATTTATTAATGGTCTTGTACATGGAAGGAATGCGCAATATCGGTGCTTAGAGTTTTTACGAGAAGCTCTGGACTATAGAGCGAAGATACCAAAGCAGTTTCTTTATTCAGAGAAAGCTGAGTGGTTGAAAGATGAATTTGGAATAGGCATTACTAAAAAGGAACTCAAAGAGATACGGGAGGAACTCATAATTGAAATCATTGACGTGATTTTAAATGAGAAAACCACGGAATACGATGAAGAAATGATGCCTGATAACTATTCACGCTTATTCCATGCCTTAGCAATTTTGAAGTTAGATAAAGGAACTGAACTTTTTCCGGGAACGACAGACAACTATATGTACAATGCAGCATACATGCTTTGGAGGTTAGATGACGGCTCAGAGATGGTAGGTGATGCAATAGAAAGTACAATGTGGTTTATGTCAGAAGAAATCAAAGGAAGGAGTGGAAAAGAACGGCGTAATTGTCAGCAGGGAGTAAAATGTTAAATAAATCCGGATAATAAGCCTGGAAACGGCAAAAGGTTATTTTGCAAAACAAACGTCTGAGTAAAATCAGGCGTTTATTTAATTTCTTAAATAAATAGAAATTTGAAACTAATAAAACTAATCAAATACAAATTCACACATCTTAAGTATAAACATAAAATATAAAAGAAAGTTTTTTATTAGGAGGTGTGAAATGAGTAAAAAAAGAATAATATACATCATTGTGATAGTTTTAATCGTGGCTTTAGCAGTAGGAATATTTATTGCAACAAGACAAAAGGGTAATAGTGAAGGAGAACTAAAAACAATAGCTGTAAATGAAGTAACACGTTCAGTATTTTATGCACCACAATATGTAGCCATAAACAATGGATATTTTGAAGAAAACGGAATGGAGATAGAACTATCAACAGGTCAAGGAGCAGATGCAGTAATGACAGCAGTCTTAGCTGGGCAATGTGATATAGGATTTGCCGGACCAGAAGCGTCAATATATGTATATAATGAAGGAAAAGAAGATTATACGCAAGTATTTGCACAGATGACAAAAAGAGATGGTTCATTTTTAGTTGCTAAAGAAGATACAGACAATTTTAGTTGGCAAGCTCTAAAAGGAAAAGTAGTAATCCCAGGAAGAAAAGGTGGAGTGCCATACATGACATTAGAATATGTACTTAAGAAAAATGGGATAAATCCTCAAACAGATTTAACATTAGATGATAGTATCAAATTTGACTTAATGGCAGGAGCATTTGCAAGTGGAGATGCAGACTATGTTACATTATTTGAACCAACAGCATCTTTAACAGAGCAAGAAGGAAAAGGTTATATTGTAGCATCAATTGGAGCTGAATCAGGAGAAATACCATATACAGCATATTTTGCTAAAAAAAGTTATATAGAAAATAATGAAGATACAATTCAAAAATTTACAAATGCAATATATAAAGGACAGCAATTTGTAAAAGAACATACAAGTATGGAAATTGCAGAAGTAATTCAAAGTTTCTTCCCAGATACAGACATAGAGCAATTAGCAAATGCAGTTCAAAGTTATAAAGATATAGATGCATGGAATGAAACACCAGTATTAAAAGAAGAAGCATACAATAGATTAGAAGAAGTTATGACAATGGCTGGTGAATTAGATGAAAAAGCACCATATGAAAAGGTCGTAAATAACAAATATGCAGAACAAGTGCATTAGGGACGGCCCCATTTTGCACTTTGTAGTGCAAAGGGGACAGATTAAAATTTTTAAAGAAGGCAAATTAGAACTTTCTAGTTTGTCTTTATTTTGTTATAGGAAAATTCTCTAAATTTAAATTATTAAAAGAAAAATAAAAAGGCACAATAAATGTGCCTCAA
>CALXCG010000042.1 GCA_944386745.1 uncultured Clostridia bacterium
TATATATATTTTAACTTAATTTTTAAAAAAAGAAAAGACTATTGACAAAATTTTTTATACACTTTGTCAACAGTCTGGATGGATGTATAAAATAATTATACATTCATTTTTTTGTGTAAATAAAGTCATTACGTAAAATACACATAAAGTATTTACAAAAATAAAGATGAGTGATATAATGCAAAAAAATAAAACAAGAAATAAGGGAAGAAAATGAAGGACGTTGAAATTAAACTTGAAACATTAACAAGTATGAAATTAGATTATTCAAAATTAACGGAAAAAGATAAAAAAATAATTGATAATTATATTGAATTAATTGATTTTAATCATGTGCATACAATCTATGAATTTGGAAAAGAAGAAGCCGAAAAAAATAATATGGAATTAGATATATTGATTAGTATATTAAAAACTCATAATAGGAAGATATCAGATATGTATACTGAATTATTAGAAGATGTTGAGAAAAAAAGTAATAATCCAGAAAGTGAGAGTTTTTTAGGTTTATTAAAAAATTTTTCAAAGAGAATTTTGAAAGGTAAAAGTGAAAATGCAGATTTTCAAGAAAATCAAGAAGGAGAAAAAGTAGAAGTTGATTTAGATGAAATTCAGGAAAAGTTAGAAATTATAAGGAATGACTTGTTAATAAATATAAAGAAATTACAAATTATTGCTAAAAATTCAGTAGAACAATATATGAATATTCAATATCAAATTATAGCATTGCAAGAAGTATTAAATATGAATAAACAATTTGATGAAAGAAAAGAAACGATAAAAAGAAAAATAGAGATATGGAAAGGAATTAGTATAAATATATTAAATAAAATTGTAATAGCTAAATTAATAGCTTCGCATGATGAAGTTTTGCTTGAAAATAATGAATCATTAATAGAAAAAATAGAAACTTATGATTGCTTAGAGGATGAAATATATAAAATATTAAGTACGGAAAGGGATTTTTCAAGACAGATGACTGAAAAAGTTAGAGAAGTTTTAAATGGAAATAATATAGATAGTAAGTCAAAAGATACAAATATAGAAGAGAATATAAGATAATAAAGAGGGTTACAGTATGAATGATAATGAATTAGTAGAAAAAAATGTCATAGATTTAAGGTCTAAAGTAATGCTGAAAAAAATAGATAAATTACATGAAACATTCCAAATTTTAAAAAATTTTCCAAATGAAGTAAAGACGTTACTAGCAATAAAAGAACAGTATTTGAAGATGTATAATGAAATGCTGGAAAGAGAAGCATATGAAAAATATCCAGACATAGAAAATGTGGTTGTAGATGCTTTGGCAAAGTTAGAAATACGTATAGAAACATATTTATATAATACAATTTCCAACTTTGAGAAGATTGTGTTAAGTAGGATAGAAGATATTAGAAAATCTGAAAGCTATCAAAATTTTAAAGATATAGATAGTAATTTAAAAGATATAGAAAAAATTAACAAATTAATGAATTTATATAATAACTATGTTAGTAAAAATAAAATGGAAAAAGTGAAAATAAAACTTAGTGAAGTTAAATTTGAAGTTTTATATAGAAAACAAGTAGAAGAGTTGATATATGAATTTGGTGAAAGTAAAAGCAATCTCAGTTTATATGAGAATGAACAAGAAAAAGAGATTTTTGAAAAATCACTACAAAATATAATTACTGCAATTAAAAGTTCATCCGAAGATGAGCGCATAAGGAGTGATAAACTATTTGATATATCAATTGAACAAATACTAAATGATAGCAATTTGGCAGAAAGATTAATAATACTTGATATGAAAACACATCCTATAGATTATATCAATTTAGTAAAAGCTAAATTATTCAATGCACATTTGTGCAATATTGGAAATAATCCTTTTGAAAGTGAGATTTATTTGACAAAAGAACAACTACATAGATTAGGCTATTATAAATATGGTGATTCTATCTGGTATGGAGAAGAAAAATTTGATGGATTAAGAGCAAATAAGGTTAATTATTCTTTATTAAAAGCTATTTTAGAAAATATAATAACTGATGAAAATATAAACATTATAGAATGCAGGAATCTATATAAAAGATTTGGATTCGAATGTAGACCAATATTGATTAGTATAGGACAGCAATGTGTTAATATGATTTTAAATCAAGCAGGTAAGAGTGATGAATTAGAGAGCATAGAAAAAGAATTTGAAAAAGATAAACAAAAAGAAGATAGGAAATATTGTAAAATAAATTTTGAAGGTTTAGTTTATGAGTTTTATGAAGAAGAACAAGATTCAGATGATTTATTGGAACAAATTCTTGACGAAAGAGAAGTATTAATTGAACAAAATCCTAGAAACAAAGAAAGAAAAAAATTTTTTATAAGTAAAGAAACACAAGAAATGCCTGAACCAAGAGATTTATTACAAGAAAAAAAAGACAAAGTAAAAGGAAAGGGAGTTATAACTACAGATTTAGATATAATTATATTATTGATAAAAGATATTATAAATAAATATAATGATGAAATTCAAGAGTTAAACATAGAATTAGAAAAGAAAATCAAAGAAGAAAGTTTAGAAGAGTTAGAATATAGTTTTGAAAAATTAGAAATAGAGAATTATGAAAAGAAAATCAAAAAAAGAAATAGGCATATGGAATGGTTAAAAAGTTTAAAAAATAAAAAGTTGACATTAGAAGAAACAAGACAATTATTATTAATTATTAATGATGTTTATAGTGAACTAAATATAAAATATGATGTGAGAAAATTAATACCATTGGAAGATATGGGAACACAAAATAGTCATCAAGTGTATTTAGCACCAATACCAGAAGAACGTGGAAGTCATTTTGAAGAAGTAAGTCATGATTTTTTATATGGTTCAAAATTTAGAGAGGAAAGTTATTATAGGAGTGATTTAAAACCGTTATGGAAAAAATATCAAAAAGGATTTGAGGATTTAGGTATAGATGTAAAAAAGTATAGTAGATATTATGAAAGTAAACCATGTTTTGATATATGTATAAATTTAAATGATATATCAGATTTGCCTATTGATTATGATAAAGTTCAATTATTAACAAAAGAAGAATTACAAGAAATAGTAAACAGAGAAAAAGAGAACGAAAGATAGAAAGATAAGAAAAATTCATAAAATAGTTGTAAAATATAAAAAAAATTGATATACTTATATGGAAAAAATAAGTATATCTTTTTTGATATATGGATAGGAGGAATTCATATGAGTGAAGAAAACAAAGTGAATGAAGATAATAAAGGGGAAGTTGTAGAATTAGAAGAAGAAATAAAATCAGAAAATGACGGTATACAAATATCAAATGATGTTGTAGCTGTTATTGCAGGAGTAGCTGTTTCAGAAGTACAAGGAGTTGCTGGAATGGCAGGGGGATTTGCAGGAGGAATATCAGAAGTATTTAGTGGTAAGAAAAATCTTGCAAAAGGAATCAAAGCAGATATTGAAGACGGAAAAGCAAAGCTAGATGTAAATATCATTGTAGAATATGGTTCAAGAATACCAGATGTAGCTTTTGAAATTCAAAATAGAGTAAAAAAAGCAGTAGAAAATATGACAGGATTAGTTGTTGAAGAAGTTAATGTTCATGTTCAAGGTGTAAATACAGACACAGCAATAGCTGAGAAAACAGAAACAGAAAATAATGATCAAGATGATGAATAATAAAAGTAGCAAGTATAAAACATAGTAAAAAAGAAAAATTTAAGATTAAATTAAATGCTATAGGGAAATAATAAAAAATATAGCAAAATAGGAGGAAATGAGATGAAAACTTTAGAAAAAATCACATTAATTATATATTCTAATATAATATTAATACTATCAATAATATTATGTCTGCTAATATTTGGATGGTTAGATTTAGATGTAGCAGGTAGAGTAGTAGAAGGAATGGTATCAGGAGGAACAATAACAAATATTGTTTTAGCAGTATGTGTAATATTTATTTTACTTTCAATAAAATGTGTTTTCTTTGATTCAACATCAAGAGAGCAAATAAAAGAAAGACAAGGAGTTTTATTAGAAAACGACAATGGAAAATTAATGATATCAAAAGAGACAATTGAAAATTTAGTTAATTCAGTTGCATTAAATTTTGAAAGTGCTGAAGATGTTACAACAAGAGTAGATTTAGATAGAGATAACAATGTTAGAGTATATGTTACATTAATTGTAAATTCAAATGCAGTTATCAAAGATTTATCAGCTAATTTACAAAATAAGATAAAAGAAAAAATAAAAGTAGCAACAGATTTAGAAGTTAAAGAAGTAAATATTACTGTTAAAAAGGTTGCTCCAAAGGAACAGGTTGAAAAATAATTACAATTTTGACATTTTAAAATGATATAGTCTTGAAACAGAAAGGAATGATACAAATGGATAATTTTAAGAATTTCTGGAGTCAATATAAGGGAGCAATAATAGGTATTATAGTAGCAATATTAATTTTAGTAACTAGATTACATGATTTAATATTAGCAATTGTAGTATTAATATTAGGTGCTTTTATTGGAAATTATGTACAACAGAATAAAGAAGATGTAAAATCAAAATTAAAATGTTTTATAGATAAAATGTAGAAATTAAAGGGGAAAAGTAAGAAATGAATAGGTCAGCAATACGTGAAAAAGCATTTGAACTAATATATAGCTTAGAGATACAGAAACAAGATAATTCTTTAAATCAAGAAGATTTACAAGAAGCGGTAGATTTGTATATTGAAAATAACGAAATCACAGATAAAAATGCAAAAGAATATATACAAGATGCAATTTTTGGCATTGAAAAAAATAAAGAAAATATTGTAAATCAAATAGAAAAAAATCTAAAAAAAGATTGGAAAATAGATAGAATTTCAAAAATTGATTTAGCAATTTTAAAATTAGCAATTTATGAAATTCAATATAAAGAATTACCATTTAAAGTTGTTATAAATGAAGCTGTAGAATTAGCTAAGAAATACGGAGAAGACTCATCAAAAAACTTTGTTAATGGAGTATTAGCAAGTATTGTAAATTAATATTTGTAGACTAAAATTTCATTTAAAACTAGGTTATATACAAAAGTATTTTTCCTTGTATTTTAAATGAAATTTTGCTTGCAAAAATTAAAAACTTTTAAGTATGAGTTAATAGGTGAAAGGAATGATACTAAAAATGAAATATGCAAATATAGCAATTACAGTATCTTATCTAAATCAATACATAAAAGAAAAGATAGCAAATGATGAATATTTAAATCATATATTAATAAAGGGAGAAATTTCTAATTTTAAACATCATTATACTGGACATATGTATTTTACACTAAAAGATGAAAAATCATTAGTAAAATGTATAATGTTTAAATCATATGCACAAAAATTAAACTTTACGCCAAAAGACGGAATGAAAGTATTTATATTAGGAAGTGTATCAGTATTTGAAAGAGATGGAGTTTATCAAGTATATGCACAGGCTATGGAAGAAGACGGTGTAGGTGATTTATATGCAAAATATCAAGAATTAAAAGAAAAATTAGAAAAAGAAGGATTATTTGATGAAGCACATAAAAAGCCTATTCCTGTAATTCCAAAGGTTATAGGAGTATTAACCTCTCAGACTGGTTCAGTTATAAGAGATATAATAAATGTTTCAACAAGAAGAAATCCAAATGTATATATCAGGTTATTACCAGTAGCAGTACAAGGAGAAGGGGCAGCTGAAAAAATAGCAGATGGAATTAGATATATGAATCAAAATCATTTAGCAGATGTATTAATCTTAGCTAGAGGTGGTGGATCATTAGAAGATTTATGGCCATTTAATGAAGAAATTGTTGCAAGAGCAATATATGATTCAGAAATACCAATAATATCAGCAGTAGGACATGAAACAGACTTTTCAATATCAGACTTTGTTGCAGACTTAAGAGCGCCAACACCGTCTGCTGCAGCAGAACTTGCTGTACCAGATATTTATGAAGTAAAGCAAAAAATATTAGGATATCAAAATAGATTAAGAATATCTTTAATAAAAAAAGTAGAGCTTATGCAAATGAGATATGAAAAATGTATGGCAAGTAGTGTATTTAAAGAACCAACTAGAAAAATACAAGACCAATATTTAGTAGTAGACCAATACATAAAAAAATTAGAGAATATAATAAAAACAAAATATGAAAAAGAAAAGTCAACCTTTATTGAACTAACTGCAAAACTAGACGCATATAGTCCGTTAAAAACACTTCTAAGGGGATATTCAATTACAGAAAAAGATGGTAAAATAGTAAACAAAGTGGCAGAGTTAAAATCAGGTGATGAAATATTAATAAGATTAGCTGATGGAAAGAAGAATGCAACCATCAGGGATTAGGGGACGGTCCTAAAAATCCCTGTTTTTAGGGATTAAGGGACGGACCTTTAAACCTATACATGTATCATTTATAGCAATTAGAAAGGAATGAATAGAATGGAAAAAAATAAAAATTTTGAAGAGCAAATGGCAGAATTAGAAAAAATAGTAACAGAATTAGAAAAAGGAGATTTAAGTTTAGATGACTCAGTTGCAAAATTTGAAGAGGGTATTAAACTTTCAAAAGAGTGTAACAAGGTTTTAGAAGAGGCTGAAAAGAAAATTACAATTTTAGTTAATCAAGATGGAGATATGAAAGAAGAAAATTTTGATGCAGAAAATAACTAATAAATTAATCTAAAGAAAATTAAGAATAAAAGGGAGAGAAGTATGAACGATTTTATGACTTTTATACAAAATAAATACATATATATACCATTTTTATTATGGTTTTGTATACAATTATTTAAATTGATATATGACTTAGTAACAACTAAGAAATTTAATTTTAAAAGAATTTTAGGAGCAGGAGGAATGCCAAGTTCTCATTCAGCAGTTGTTGTAGGATTGGCGACATTAATTGGAAAATATGAAGGTGTAGGAACTCCTCTTTTTGCGCTATCTTTTATTGTTGCATTTGTCGTAATGTATGACGCATGTGGAGTTAGAAGAGCAGCTGGAAAGCAAGCAGCATTGTTAAATAAATTAGTGGAAACACCAGGATTAACAGGAGTTCAAGTTTCAGAAAAGTTAGTTGAAGTATTAGGACATACACCAGTACAAGTATTTGTAGGAGCATTAATTGGATTAGTGGTAGGATTAATTGCGTAATACTAAAAGGATGTGTAAATATTGAATAAAAAAGAAGAAAATAAGGCAAAAACATTAGAACTGGAAAAAGAAGGAAAAGCACAAAAAAGAAAAGAAAAAAACATTAAGAAAAAGGAAAATAAGGAAAAAACAATAGAGTTGTATAATGAAGGAATAGATATAGAAGAAATAGCTAAGAGATTAAATGTAGCTGTTGTAACGATAAATAAATATATAAGAGAACTGAAAGAAGAAGGGAAAATACAAAAAGGAAAAAGTATTAAGAAAGAGGAAAATAAGGAAAAAACATTAGAGTTATACAATGAAGGAATAGATATAGAAGAAATAGCTAAGAGATTAAATGTATCAGATGCAACTATATATAACTATATAAGAGAACTGAAAAAAGAAGGAAAGATACAAAAACGAGAAAGAAAAAGCATTAAGAAAAAAAATACTGAAAAAGAAATAGATATAGAAAAAGAAAGTATAGATATACAAAAAAGAGTTAATAGAGATACTTTTAGAAAAAAGGACTACCAAAAATTTTCGGAATATATTTCGCATTGTAAAGAAAGGCTAAATGAAAGAAAACTAAAAAGAGAGGAATTAGTAACTATAAAAAAAGTTGTAGATATAACATATAAATATAATGATATAATATTTTATATAAAATCATGTGTACATTTTGGACAAACATTAGAAGCTAAAAAAGCAGTTAATGGAGCTAAAGCAAGTGGAGAGTTTTCACCAGAACAAAGAGAAAAGCTAAATGAATTATATAGAAAAATTATTGAGGTAGAGAAGAAGAAAGCTGCAATAGTTATGCTGAAAAATGGAAAAGGAGTATTAGAAGCAGCAAAATCTTCTGGATTATCTGAAACAGAAGTAATTAAATTAAATAGAAAATTATTAGAAAAGAAAAAAACTTCAAAGGCTGTTGGCACAGCTGGCGAAAGTAGATAGGAGGGGAATTGTTATGACAGATATTGAAATTGCAAGAAATACAAAATTAGAAAAAATTGTAGATGTAGCTAAAAAAGTAGGAATTGAAGAAGATGATATTGAGCAATATGGAAAATATAAAGCTAAAATCTCAAATGTAGTATATGAAAAAAGAAAAGATAAAAAAGATGGAAAGTTAATATTAGTTACAGCAATTAGTCCAACACCATTAGGTGAAGGAAAAACTACTATGTCAATAGCAATCGCTGATGGACTACAAAAAATAGGAAAAAAATCAATACTTGCATTAAGAGAACCTTCACTAGGACCTGTTTTTGGAATAAAAGGTGGAGCAACAGGTGGAGGAAAAGTACAAATAGCACCAATGGAAGATATAAATTTACATTTCACAGGTGATATCCATGCAATGACAGCAGCAAATAACTTATTATCTAGCCTAATTGATAATCATATCTATTTTGGAAATGAATTAGGCTTTGATAGAGTTGTATGGAAAAGATGTGTAGATTTAAATGATAGACAATTAAGAGCAGTTGAGACAGGTTTATCTGGAGAAAAAAAAATAGTACCACGTAGAGATTCTTTTGATATAACTGTTGCATCTGAAATAATGGCAATTGTTTGTTTAGCAGAAAATATAGAAGATTTAAAAACAAGACTTGGAAATATTTTAGTAGGTTATAATAAAGAAGGAGAACCTATATATAGCAGACAATTAAATGCACAAGGTGCAATGGCAGTTCTTTTAAAAGATGCTATTAAACCTAACTTAGTACAAACTTTAGAACATACACCAGCAATTGTGCATGGTGGACCATTTGCAAATATAGCACATGGATGTAATAGTATTATTGCAACTAGAATGGCCTTAAAACTAGGAGACTATGTTATAACAGAAGCGGGATTTGGTGCTGATTTAGGAGCAGAGAAATTCCTAGATATTAAATGTAGAAAAGCAGAATTAAAACCAGATGCAGTAGTATTAGTTGCAACAATTAAAGCTATTAAATATCATGGCGGTGTAGAAAAAGAAAAAATACAAGAAGAAAATCTAGAAGGTTTAGAAAAAGGAATGGATAATCTATATAGACATATAGATAATTTAAAAAATAAATTTGGATTGAATGTCATAGTAGCATTAAATAGATATAATCAAGATACAGAAAAAGAGATTGAATTCATAGAACAAAGATTGAATGAAAAAGGTGTTGAATTAAGTCTAGTTGAAGGTTGGGCAAAAGGTGGAGAAGGTGCAACTGATGTTGCAAACAAATTGGTAAAATTAACTGAACAAAAAGAAGATTTCAAGTATATGTATGATTTAGATGAGAATATAAAATCTAAAATACAAAAAGTTGCAATTAAGATTTATGGAGCGAAAGATGTTGAATATTCAGAAGAAGCGGAAAAAGAAATTGAGAAAATAGAAAAATTAGGTTATGGGAATTTACCAGTTTGTATTGCTAAAACACAATATTCTTTTTCAGATGATGCAAAAAACTTAGAATGTAAAGATGAATATAATATACATGTTAGAAATGTAGAGTTAAAAGTCGGTGCAGGATTTATAGTAGTTCTTGCAGGTAAAATTATGACAATGCCGGGACTTCCAAAAATACCTGCAGCAGAGAGTATTGATATAGACGATAATGGGGATATAATTGGAATATTTTAGCAGGAGGAAAATTATGAACGATAAAATAGTAATAAAAGGTGCAAAAGAACATAATTTAAAAAATATAGATTTAGAAATACCAAGAGACAAACTAGTAGTAATTACAGGACTTTCAGGCTCTGGAAAATCTAGTTTGGCGTTTGACACATTATATGCAGAAGGACAAAGAAGATATGTAGAAAGTTTATCATCATATGCAAGACAGTTCTTAGGATTAATGGAAAAGCCAAATGTTGAAAGAATAGATGGGTTGTCTCCTGCAATTTCAATTGACCAAAAAACAACATCAAAAAATCCTCGTTCAACAGTTGGAACAGTAACTGAAATATATGATTATATACGTCTTTTATATGCAAGAATTGGAGTACCATATTGTCCAAACTGTCATAAGAAAATCGAAAAACAGTCAATTGACCAGATAATAGATAATATAATGACATTAGAAGAAGGAACAAGAATCCAAGTATTAGCACCAGTTGTAAGAGGAAGAAAGGGAGAGTTTACTAAACAGTTACAAGAATATCAAAAGGAAGGGTTTGTAAGAGTAAGAATAGATGGAGAAGTATATGAACTTTCTGATGATATAGAAATTGATAGAAAAAAGAAGCATAATGTAGAGCTTATAGTCGATAGATTGGTAATAAAACCAGATATAATTAGTAGATTAACAGAATCTGTTGAAGTAGCTTTAAAACATGCAAATCAATTAGTTTTAATAGATATTGTAGGAAAAGAGCCAAAATTATATAGTTGTAATTATGCGTGTCCTGATTGTGGATTTAGTTTTCCAGAATTAACTCCAAGAATGTTTTCATTCAACAATCCATTTGGAGCTTGTCCAACTTGTACAGGAATTGGATATTTAATGAAAATGGATGAAGATTTAATTGTGCCAGATAAGAACAAAACACTTTATGATGGAATAAAAGCATTTGGTTCAAGCACTATGAAAAAAGGCGATACAATGGCAAAAATGTATTTTGAAGCAATAGGAAAACATTATGGAATAGATATAAAAGGTAAAAAAATAAAAGATTTACCAAGATGGTTTATGGAGAAGATTTTATATGGTACTGGTGATGAAGAAATTGATTTTGAATATTCATCTTATGCAGGTACAAGAAAATTCACAGCACCATTTGAAGGAGTATTGCCAACATTAGATAGACGTCATAATGAAACAAAATCTCAAGGTATGAGAGATTTTTATGAAATGTATATGACAAATTCAGAATGTTATGCTTGTCATGGAGCAAGATTAAAACCAGAAATTTTATCAATAAAAGTAGGAGATAAAAACATAAACGAATTAACAGAAATGTCAATTGATAAAATAAAGGCTTATTTAAATAACTTAGAACTAAACAAAACAGAAGCAATGATTTCAGAATTAATATTAAAAGAAATTGACCAAAGATTGCAATTTTTAATGGATGTTGGATTGGAATATTTAACACTATCAAGAAATGCAGGAACATTATCAGGTGGAGAAGCTCAAAGAATTCGTTTAGCTACACAAATTGGCTCAGGGTTAACAGGAGTACTATACATCTTAGACGAACCAAGTATAGGGTTACATCAAAGAGATAATGATAAGTTATTAGCAACATTAAAGAAATTAAGAGATTTAGGAAATACATTACTTGTTGTAGAACATGATGAAGATACAATGTATGCAGCAGATCAAATAATCGATATTGGACCAGGTGCTGGAACTCATGGTGGACAAGTTATGGCGCAGCGGAACTGCTGAAGAAGTTAAACAAGTTGAGAACTCTATTACAGGTCAATATTTGAGTGGTAGAAAACAAATACCAGTGCCTAAAAAAAGAAGAAAACATACAAAAACAAAAGTTATTGAAGTACAAGGTGCAACTGAAAACAACTTGAAAAATATAAGTGTAAAATTCCCATTAGGTGTATTTAACTGTGTAACAGGAGTTTCAGGTTCAGGAAAGTCAACACTTGTAAATGAAGTATTATATAAAACAATAGCAAAAGAATTAAATGGCTCAAATGAAAAACCAGGAAAATGTAAAGCTGTTAAAGGATTAAATAATATTGATAAAATAATAAATATAGACCAATCACCAATAGGAAGAACACCACGTTCAAATCCAGCAACATATACAGGAGTATTTGATTTTATTAGAGACTTGTTCGCAGCAACAGAAGAAGCAAAAGTTAGGGGATATCAAAAAGGAAGATTTAGTTTCAATGTTGCAGGTGGAAGATGTGAAAGTTGTAATGGTGACGGAGTTCACAAAATCGAAATGCACTTTTTACCAGATATTTATGTACCTTGTGAAGTATGTAAAGGAAAAAGATATAACAGAGAAACATTGGAAGTAAAATATAAAGGAAAATCAATTGCAGATGTACTAGATATGACAGTTGAAGAAGCATTAGAATTTTTTGATAAAGTACCACGTATAAAACAAAAAATTCAAACATTATATGATGTAGGATTAAGTTATATTAAATTAGGACAACCATCAACAACGCTATCTGGAGGAGAAGCACAAAGAGTAAAACTTGCAACAGAACTATCTAAAAAAGCAACAGGAAAAACATTATATATATTAGATGAGCCAACAACAGGACTTCATATAGCAGATGTTCATAAATTAGTTGATATACTACAAAGATTAGTAGACACAGGAAACACAATAATTGTAATAGAGCATAATTTAGACTTAATAAAAACATGTGACCACATAATAGATTTAGGACCAGAAGGTGGAGACAATGGTGGAGAAGTGGTTGCAGTTGGTACACCAGAACAAATTTGTAATAATGAAAGAAGTTATACGGGAAAATTTTTAAAGAAATATCTAAACAGGGATTAGGGGGACGGTCCTCTAAATCCCTGTTTTTAGGGATTTAGGGACGGACCGTTATAAAAAATAAGAAAATTGGACATTAACGAAATCAAAGATTTCGATGTCCACATGCACAAATACAATAAAAAAAGACTATTGAATAAATTTATAAATAATTTCAATAGCCTTTTTTGTTAAACTTTTGGAATTTTAAAATTTGTTGTATCTTTCATCAGATTTAGAAGATATATAACTTTTGTCATCCTCATCATCAAATTTAAGGTATTTTATTTCATGGTCATCGCTTTTTAAACAGATGCAAATTCCATGTATAACCATAAATAATCCTTCTGTTACTAGGCCAACCAATATGGGAAGCATTAACATTGCAAACCAGTTTAAGTTGGGCCGAAACCAAAACATAGCCAAGAAAGTAACAAAAAATCCAATTCCAAAAAACAAATCTGGTAGCCAGTCTAATTTCTTAAAACTAGCATTCCGAAATACATTAATTAATGATAGTTTCATAATATATACCTCCTTAATTTAAGTTATGTCAATTATATATTAGATTTCATTATTTTTCAAGCAAATAGCAAATAAAACTAAGAAAGTTATTGAAATTTATTTTAAATACACATAATTCAAGTATTTTTTGTAAATAATAAATAAAAAATTTAGTTAGATGGATTTAAAGGTCCGTTCCCAAATCCCTAAAAGCAGGGATTTTTAGGACCGTCCCTTAAATCCCTGTTTAGGAGGAATGATTATATGTATAATTTTAGAACAGATTTAGCATCTGAAAGAAGAGATTTGTACCAAAAAGCAAATAAAATTGAAACTCAAATTGATGGTATTGAAAGTGAACAGGAAGATGTAGATGAAAATATAAAAATTGAAAGAGTGAAAATAACAAATGAAAGTGGAGAAAAGGCAATAGGAAAGCCAATTGGAACATATGTAACTATTGATATTAAAAAATTAAAAATTGCACAAGAAGATGAGATACAAAGGGCATCAGAAACATTAACAAATGAGCTAAGAAAATTGATTGATGTGCATATAGATAAACAAGGAGAGATTTTAGTAGTAGGACTTGGAAACATATATGTAACACCAGATAGTTTAGGACCAAAAGTTATTAATGAAATTGATGTAACAAGGCATTTAATAAATTACTTGCCTCAATATGTAGAAGAAGGAACTAGAATGGTAAGTGCAATAGCACCAGGAGTTTTGGGGACAACAGGAATTGAAACTGTTGAAATTTTAAAAGGTGTGGTTGATAATATAAAGCCAAAACTTATAATTGTTATTGATGCATTAGCTTCAAGAAGCATTGAGAGAATTAGTAGTACAGTTCAACTTTCAGATACAGGAATTGTACCAGGTGCAGGAGTAGGAAATACCAGAAGTGAAATAAGTCAAAAAACTTTAGGAATACCAGTAATTGCAATAGGAATACCAACAGTTGTTGAAACAGCAGTATTAGTGAATGATTCACTTGATTTATTTATAACTAAATTGCAGGATGAAGCAAAATCTAATGATTATTTAAATCAGTTAAAAGAACAAGATAATTATGAAGAAATAAAAGAAGCATTGAATCCTAAAGAATATAATTTAATAGTTACCCCAAAAGAAATTGATGATTTGATTGAAAATATGAAAGATGTAGTGGCCAGAGGAATTAATTTTGCAATGTAATAATGTGGCAAAAAATATATTTGTATATTCAGTGTAATTTCCAATAAAAAATTCATGAAATTATTGAAATAGAATTTTTCTATTGCTATAATAAAGATGAAAATTGAAACGGAAAAATAAATTTGGGTTTGATAGTATTAAAAACGAAAGAAAAAGGGGGAAAAATAAGTGCTAAAAAACAAGGTTATAGAAGATAAGAAAGCTGAAAGTTCTGAAAAAGGAGATACTAAAGTTGTAGAAAAAAGAACAATTGAGCAGTTGTTAAAAGACTTAAGAGAACAAAGAGATTGGTCGTATTGGAATGTAGTAGAAGAATTGACAAGACAGGGAATAATACTAAATGAAACTACAATAAAAAAATGGGAATACGGATTAGAATATC
>CALXCG010000043.1 GCA_944386745.1 uncultured Clostridia bacterium
CAACTATATAATTACCATAAACTGTAAATGAAATACTAATAAACATGGATATTAAAAAAATTTAATCTTTATTACTGTCATATAGCTTATAATTTTGTAAAATTCTCAAAAGTATGATATAATTTGCAATAATCAAAATAAAACATAAAAGAAAAAAGGTTGTGAGTTTATGTTTAAAAATAAAAAAACAAATGACGGGGATGAATTACAAAAAGCAATAAAAAGAATGAAAAGACAAAAAGAACAAGAAGAAACAAAGCAATCTAGAGCTAAAAATGGAAAACACAATGGAAAAAGTCGTAAAGGAAAATCTAATTCATCTGACAAGAAAAGAAAATTAAAGAAAATAATAATAACAGTAATTATTGTAATAATCTTAATTGTTGGGATAGTGTTAGGAGTTTCAGCACACACATGGAAAACACTTGCACAAGAAATGATGAACAATCAAAATTCAATAGTAATTGACACAGATGGAAATACAATTGCAGAACTAGGAAGTGAAAAAAAGCAAATTCCGATTTCTTACGAAAAAATACCAGATAATTTAAAAAATGCATATGTTGCTATTGAAGATGAAAGATTTTATAAACATCATGGTGTTGATATCAAAAGAACTGCTTCAGCAATTGCATCATATGTAATACATTTTGGTTCATCATCATTTGGAGGAAGTACAATTACACAACAATTGGTCAAAAACTTAACAGGAGATTCTTCAGACAGCATAATCAGAAAAGTAAAAGAATGGTGGAAAGCTTGGCAATTAGAAACTTGCCTTTCAAAAGAAGAAATACTAGAAGGATATTTAAATGTTATATATGTTGGACCTAGCATATATGGTGTAGAAGCAGGAGCTAGATATTACTTTAATAAATCTGCATCAGAATTAAGTTTGGCTGAATGTGCATTTTTAGCCGGAATTAACCATTCACCTAATTCATATAATCCATTCACAGATGAAGATAATTCACAAGATATCAAAGATAGAACAAATACAGTTTTATCCAAAATGCTGGAATTAGGTTATATTACTGAAGCAGTAGAGCAATCTGCAACTGCTGAACTTGAAAGTGGATTGAATTTCAAAAAAGGAGAAATAGAATCTGGAAGTGGGGTATATTCTTATCATACAGATGCCTTGATAAATGAAATAACAGAAGACATAGCGGACAAATATAACATTTCAGAAACATTTGCAACAAATTATATAAATATGGCAGGACTAACAATCCATAGTACTCAAGATTCTTCAATCCAGAAAGAAACAGAAACCGAATTTGAAAAGAGTAAATATAGCAGAGCATCTAAAATTGGTGGAAACTCTTCACAAGCTGCTATGGTCATAATAGACCATACTACTGGGCATGTTTTAGGTTGTGTCGGTGGACTAGGAGAAAAAACAGAATCAAGACCATTAAATAGAGCAACTCAAAGTGTTAGACAAACAGGATCATCAATCAAACCATTAGCTGTACTTGCTCCAGCAATAGATAAAAAAATAATTACAGCAGCATCTATATATGATGACACAGAAAAAGATTTTGCTGATGGATATCATCCAGTAGATTACGGAAAACAATTAGGAAAAATAACAGTTAGAAGAGCAGTTGAATCATCACAAAATATTCCATTTGTTGAAATTATGGAAGAACTAAAACCTAAAAATGCAATAAAATACATGGAAAAAATGGGCATTTCTACATTAACAAAAGAAGATGAAAGTTTGGTATTAGCATTAGGAGGTTTGCAAGTAGGAATAAGTCCTTTAGAAATGGCTGCAGGGTATGCCACAATTGCAAATGATGGAGAATATATAGAACCTGTATTTTATAGTAGAATAGATAATAAATCTGGAAAAAATATTTTAGAACCAAAACAAAAAACAAGAAGAGTATTCTCAAAAGAAGTAGCATATATATTAAAAAGTATCCTAACTCAACCAGTAGTAGGTAGTAATGGAACAGCTACATATTGTAAAATATCTGGTGTTGATGTTGCAGCAAAAACAGGAACAACAGATGAAAATTATGATAGATGGCTTTGTGGTTTTACACCATATTATACAGCAGTTGCTTGGTATGGATACGATCAAAATGAAACTGTAGAATTTAACAATAGAAATCCAGCAGGTTTATTATGGGCAAATGTAATGTCTAGAATACATGCCGGTTTGAAAACTGCAAGATTTGAAAAACCTAATACAGTATCATCTGCAACAATATGTGCTGAAACAGGAAAAAGAGCAAGAACTGGTTGCACAAACACATATACAGAATATTTCTTATGGCTAACTGTACCTGGATTATGTGATGAACATTCAGGAAGTGAAGTTGATAAGAATAATTCAAATAACTCAACAAATAATACAACAAATAACATTCAAGAAATTATACAAGGAATTACAAATGACATTGATGCAATTGATCCACAAGAATCTCAAAGAGAAAACATGACAACTACAAATTCAACTACTTCAAACAATACAAATACAACGAATACAAATACTAATACAACAAATAGTTCAAATACAAATTCAAACAGAACAAATACAAGTTCAAATACTTCAAACACTAATTCGTCAAGTAGTAACTCAAATAATACCTCTTCAGGTGGCTCAGGAAATACTAATACAAGCAATAATAATTCTACATCAAACAATACTAATTCATCATCTGGCTCATCTTCATCAGGTTCTGGAAGTGGTAGCGGTAATACAAATAGTGGTAGTAGTGAAACATCCGGTTCAGATACAAGTGGGACAGATGCTCAAAGTTTTGAATAAGACCTAGATTATTGCATACTAGGTCTTTTTTCTTCATTAAAATTAAAAATTTGTAAATAATTTTAAAAATTTAAAATTTTTATATCAATTATTTATTTTCTATGATATACTAAAGACGTTGGAATAAAATAAAAAAGGAGGAAAAATTTTGGAAAATATATGTATTGATAATATTTGGAAAAGAGGATTTGATGATCCTGATATGATTAAAGTAGAAGAAGAAACTAGAATTGAAACAAGTACTAATACTGAAAAATGTATAAGAAAATACAAAGAATTGGAACAATCAAGAGATGGAAATTATATAAGTTCTGATTTAATGAAATTAGTTTTTGAAAAATATGCAAATGATATAGAATATAGAAGAAAATACAATTTAGCAGTTTCAAATAGTGCAGCTTGTTTAGCTAACAAAGCATTTAGAATAGCAATATCTAATCCTAATGTTAAACATTGTATATTTGTTGCTGGTGCATATGGCTCAGGAAAATCTTTTTTAATTCAATCATTATATGAAAAAAATAAAGATGAACTTGAAGGAAGTATAGTATATGAAGGTTCAATCACTTCAAAAGCAATAGATGAAAAAATAGATATTGCTATAGAACATGGAATTACACCAAGCATAATCGTTTTAAATCCAACTCTAGAGCTTTCTATGAAAAATATAAAAGAAAGAGCAAAACGTATAGGAAGAGATGTTACAAAAAAAGATTGTGTATTTGTATATGCTAATATATATGATGCTTTAAAAAGATTAAAAGAAAAATATAAAGATCTAAGTTTTGCCATTTATAATAAAAAATCTAATATACCAGAAGATTTAGAAGTAAGTACAAATGTTGAAGATTTAAATCATGGTTCATATGAAGAGCTTTCTAAGGAATATGATGAAATCATAAAAAGAATTTAATTATAAGAAAGGATTAATTAAAAATGAGTGAAAATAATAAAAAAGATAATGAAGAAAAATATATTAAAAACTTAGTTAAATTAGGTAAAATGATTTCTATAGAGGCTGCAAAAAATCCAAAACTAGAAGAAAAAATAAAAAAGATGTCAAGTTATTAATAAAAAAGGATGTAATTACACATGGGAAATATAGACAAAAATATAATACGATTAAAAGAATTTAATAGTTTAGATTTACAGCGAGTTCAAAGAGAAATTATTCAATTAACTACTACTAGAACAGATGAATTATTAGAAAAATACATAAGTCATAGTTCATCACATAATGGTAGATATATAAATTCGGATTTAATGAAAATGGTTTTTGAAATATATGCCGAAAGTCCAGAAAATAGGAGTAAGTATAATTTAGCAGTAACAAATAGTGCAGCATGTTTAACAAATGAAATTTATAAACGAATAATACAAAATGAAGATTTTAAAAGATGTATATATGTTGCTGGACCATATGGAGCAGGAAAGTCTTTCTTTGCACAATCACTTTTTCTAACAGAAGTAGTACCAGAAGATACTGTTGTATATGAAGGATCTATTACTGCTCCAGCTTTTGGAGAAAAAGTAGAATTAGCTATAAAAAATAACATTGAACCTGAAATAATTATATTAAATCCAACATTAGAACTTTCTATGAGAAATATAAAAGAAAGAGAAAAAGAAACAGGAAGAAATGTTATCAAATCTGAAGTAGTAGAAAAATATGCGGATATGTATTCAAACATAGAAAAATTATTTGCTTATTTAAATAGTAGCTTTCCTGAATTACAAACAAAACCATATCCAATTTCTTTTCAAATTTATAATAAATCAAGCAATATACCTGAAGATTTGAGCGTAAGTTACGATATTCAGGATTTACAACACGGAACAAGGCAAAGCATTTCAGAAAGATATGACTCAATTGTCAAACAGTTAAATATAGATTTTGTAGAAAAAGATGATGAACGAATATTTTAATATATCTAAACCTCTTATATATAAACTTAAATAATAAAATTAAAAAAATTATACATATTTTTAAAACATGTATAATTTTTTTGATTTTTTATACATATTTATTGAAAATATATAAAAAATGTGATATTTTATATATATGGAGGGAGAAGTATGAAATTAGAAATGTTACCATATAAAAATGTTGATTTAAAAACAAATAAAATTTTAGAACAATTAACTTTATCATCAAGAGCATTAGCAGAATTAAAAGGCTATTCAAATACAATTCCAAATATGCATATTTTAATAAATGCTGTAACTATTAATGAAGCTAAGGATAGTAGTGCTATTGAAAATATAGTTACAACTCATGACGATATTTATAAAGTACTAACAGAAAGTGGCTACAAAGAAGAAAATGCAAAAGAAGTTGTAGATTATAGAAATGCTATTTGGCTTGGATATGAACAAATTAAAAAAGATGGTTATATAAATACAAATACTATTGTTACAATTCAAGGAACTATTGAACATAATAATGCAGGAATTAGAAAATTGCCAGGTACAGAATTAGAAAATTCAATTACTGGAGAAACAATATATACTCCACCTCAAAATGAGCAGGAAATTAGAGATTATTTAAAGAATTTAGAAGATTTCATAAATAATAATGATGATGGAATTGACCCACTAATAAAAGTTTGTTTGATACATTATCAATTTGAAAGTATTCATCCTTTTTATGATGGAAATGGAAGAACTGGAAGAATATTAAATATTCTATATCTTGTATTAAATAATCTAATTGATAGCCCAATTCTATACTTGAGTAAATATATAAATAAAACAAAACAAGAATATTATAAATTATTTAATGAAGTTAGAAATAATAATAATTTTGAAGATTGGATTTTATATATTTTAAAAGGTATTGAAATTACATCTAAAGAAACAATAGAATTAATTGAAAAAATTCAAAATGAAATGAAAGATTACAAAGAAGAATTTAAAAATAAATTACCAAAAATATATTCCAAAGAACTATTAGAAAGTTTATTTTATGAAGTATATACTAAAATATCATATGTAGAAAAAGCATGTAATGTTACAAGGATTACTGCAACTTCATATCTAAATCAATTAGAAGCAATAAGGTTACTAGAGTCTGAAAAAATAGGTAGAGAAAAATTATACAAGAATGTAAGATTGATAAAACTATTATCTGAAAATTAGTATATTATAATTATAAACTAATTTAATAAAAAATAGTAAGTTATTGTTTAGATTAGTTTGAAATACAACTAATCTATTTTTATATAACTATTTAGAAAAAAATCTAAATAGTTATTGACATTAGAGTTACAAAATAGTATAATCTATTTAGATATATATCGAAATACTATAAGTGAGGTGATTATTTTGGGAATGTCGGAAACATTAAAAGCAATTAGTGATCCTGTAAGAAGAGAGATATTAGAACTATTAAAAGATGGTAGAAAAACAGCAGGAGAAATATCAAGTAGTTTTAATTTAACAGGAGCAACCGTATCATATCATTTATCAAATTTAAAGAAAGCGAATTTAATAACTGAAACAAAGCAAAAGAACTTTATATTTTATGAATTAAATAGTTCCATATTTGAAGATGTTTTAGTTTGGATTTATAAGTTGGGAGGAAATAAGAATGGAAAAGAAAAATAAAAGAACATTAATTTTAAGTGTAATTATATGTTTATTACCAATGGTATTAGGTATTGCTTTTTATAATAGGCTACCAGAACAAATGCCAATTCATTTTACGATAAATGATGTACCAGATAATTATGCACAAAAAAATTTTGCATTATTTGGAATACCAGTTATTATGGCTATTGTGCAAGCAATATGTATAATATCTACAACAAAAGTTAATAAATTAAAAAATAGTGAAAAACCTAGAATTGTAAAAATAATGGAATGGTTTATTCCAATTATTACAGTATTAGTATATATCATTATGATAGAAGTTCCGTTAGGTAGTGATGTTTATGTTGGAAAAAGTGTATGTTTGATATTAGGAATATTATTTACGATTATTGGAAACTATATGCCTAAAATGAATTATGAAACAGGAAAAAAACTTTTTCATCCAACTCCTAAAACTGAAAAATCATTTAGAAAAATGAGTAGAATTATGGGATATGGTTTTCTAGGTATGGGTATTATATTACTAATATTGATTATATGGGTATAACAATAAATTACAATTTATAGATTAGTTTGAAATAGAGCTAATCTTTTTTATTTGATTAAAACGGTAGAGTGGGGGATAGCACATTTTTTAATATATAAAAATTATGAAAATATATTAAATAAAATTTTGTGCAATCTTTAATTTGAAAAATAATAAATTTATAAATAAAAAAATTTTTAATATAAAAAATAAATTTTAAAATAAGATTTGAAAATAATTTATAAAAATTTATAAAAAATTTAAAATTATAATTTATAAATATTTAAAATTTTAAAAATTATAATTTTGTAATGCAAACATTGTAATACTAAAAAACGAACATTTGTTATTTAGTGATTTTTTTATAGAATTAATATAGTATTTTTATTAAATTATTGTTTCATTAACTTCAAAATCGTTTTTAAGCAATTTTAATTATTGAAATGTAAAATTATCATTTATTATATAAATTTTGATTTTAATGAGTTTCGTTTGCAGATTTATATATATTCTAATTAATATAATATTTGCATTTTGTACTATAATCTTATAAATTCTATGATTGTTACAATAGCTGTATTACAAACTAAAATCATACAAAATAATGACCTTCTAAAATCAATTATAAGCCATTTTTATTTTTAAGTTGATAAATTTACTTGCTTAAAATTTTAGGTTAAATATTGATTTTAGAAAATTAAAATTTAAAAGTAGATTTTTTTGAAGAAACTACTATCATATATAGATATGCAAAAAAGTGCCAAAAATGCGACACACGAGAATCGATTTTAAGCCGTTTTTATTTTTTAGGCATATAGTTTGTTGTCCATAAAATAAGGCAAATATAGAGAAATAGGCACTTTGGAGATTTTTGAAAAATTTTCAAACAATTTAATATATAAAAATAAAAAATATATAATAAGAAAAAATTTTAGATATAAATTTAAAAATATAATAAGTAAAATAATTATAGTATTGATATAACTATAATACAAAAAAATTATAATAATAATGAATATCATATAGATATAATAAGAAAATAAAGATATATAAATGAATATTAGTATGTATAGAACAGCTAAAAGCCTTGAATTAGTAGAAGTAGAGGTTTATGGCTGTTTTATATTATGCTCCTATCTCTTTTTGCACAAAACTTTGATTTTGTGCAATGTTATGTATTGATAAATACAAGGAGATATTTATATTCCCCCTATTTCTCATTTATATAATTTTATTTTTATATTTAATTATCCCTTCCACTCAAAACTATCAACTATCCTTTTAGCAACTCCATCTACTTCATCTGAAGGAAAATCATAAACAGTTTCATGAACCAAAACATATTTATAATCTCCAACAATATAAAACTGCTTTGTCATAATATTATCACTTTTTTCAAAAATATCAAACTCATAAACAACGTAATTATTATCCTTTGTAAAAGAATTTGCATTAATAGTGCAATCTGAAGAATCAGAAATCTGATATGAAAGTTGTAACAAAATAGCATCTCTAAACTTCTCGTGTTCAGAACTACTATATTTATTAGTCCCCACATTAACCGAAATATTATTAGGCCTCTCTTCCCTTTCTTCTTCGCTAGCTACATAGAAAAACTTAGAATTATTAGAATGTTCTTTACTTTCAATCCAGTTATTAGATACAACATAGCTTCCAAAACTTTTAAGATATAATTTCTCACCAATACCTAAACTTGAATTTTCATTTTCTGGAGCTTTCAAATCATAATCTTCTTTTATATTACGATTTATATTTTCTATAAGTTCTAAAGTAGTAAAATGCATACAAATTATCCATATTATAGATAATATTGTAATTAAAATTATAAAAATCCATTTCTTCTTTTTCATAAAATCCAATCCCCTTTAATTTTCCATATATAATATATTCTATCATAAAATACAACAATATTTTACATGTCTGCATACAAAAAACAATATTTAAGAATTTTTTAATTTTAATAGAATCTCTTCACGTTCTTTTTCTAATAAAAGTCTTTTAGCAGAATCATTTTCTAAAGCTATTTCTGAATCTAATTTAGTAAGTCTAAATTCAAGTAATAATTTATCATTAGAAAATCCTTTATTTTTAACTTTATTTTCCTCATATTTCAAATATTCAGAATAATTCCCCTCAAATTGAACTAACTTTTTATCTTTAAATATAATTATATTATCACATACATTATCTACAAATCTTTTATCATGCGAAATTAATAAAACAGTTCCTGCATATTGTTTAATTAATAATTCTAATCCTTCAATTGACTCTATATCCAAAAAATTTGTAGGTTCATCTAAAATAAGAAAATTAGAATTTGAGACAAGCAGTTTAACTAAAGCTACCTTTACCTTCTCCCCTCCACTTAGATTTCTCACAATTTCATAAACTTTATTATCCTTAATATTTAAATTTCCTAATACATTTCTTGCAGTTGTTTCACTTTGAATACTATCAGTCATAACATTTTCTAAAATCGAAATATTTTCATCAAAAATACTTAAATCTTGACTAAAATATCCTATTTTCGCCTGTGGATTTATAGAAAAAGTACTATTTTTACCAAGTATTTCTTTAATTAAAGTTGTTTTTCCAATTCCATTTTTTCCTAATAATGCTGTTTTCCTATTTGATAGTACATAAATTTTAGTGTTCATCAATAATTGTTTATGACTAACTTCTAAAGAAAAATCATCACATGATATTATATTTTTACTTTTTATTTTGCTACTTTCAGGTGTTACAAAATAGATATTATAATCAGGCAGAGGCTTTTCTTTTTTCTCTAAATGACTTAGTCTAGTTTCAATTGCTTTTGTATGTCCTTCCAATTTTTCTTTTATCTCAGTTGATTCTCTTTTATGCAGACGAGCTTCTGAGTTTCCCATTCTTTTAGGTGCTTTTCTAATTGATTTTGTGGCATTTTTACTTGCTATAATAGCATGTTCCAACCTGTTCTTTTCTTTAATATATTGGGAATACTCAAATTTTTTTCTTTCAATTTTATAATTTTTTTGCTTTTTATATAAACTATAATTTCCTTTATACTCTATAATTTCACCATTTTCAATTTCAATGATATAATTACATACTTCATCTAATATATTTCTATCATGAGATATTAACAATAATGTTCCATTAAATTCTTTGAATTTTTTTGTTACATACTCTATATTATAAATATCTAAATTACTTGATGGCTCATCTGCCAATAAAATATCAGGATTTTCCTGTAATAATAAATTAATTGTTTGCAACATTTTTTCGCCACCACTAATTTTTCTGTTAGTTCCAAAATCATCTAACTGTCTAATATATGATATTTTTCCATTAATTTTAATATTTCCACTATCTGGTTTAATATCTCTAGAAATAATATTTAGAAATGTAGATTTTCCTATACCATTTTTTCCAACTATACCAATCTTTTGCTTATCTTGGACTACTAAATCCGAAATTTCAAATATCTTTCTATCTCCATAGTATTTTATGATATTACTAAGTTTTATTCTTTCCATAAAAAATTCCTCCTTTAATTCACACTAAAGAAGGATATTAGCTTATATATTATTTTTTTTGTAATTTCAATATTAAAATGCATAACTAATAAACCTAATCTATAAGTGTGACATTTAATTATTTTGTGGTTTATTAATTATTCTCATTTTATTCACCTTTGTTAGATATACTAATATTTTATTGCACATCTAACACCTTTCGGATAATATTATAACATGATATTACAAATATTTCAATTATTATAAAATATTAGTTAAACATTTGTTGCAATTGATTGTAATTGTGCCACAAGGTCATTATATGTTGCTAATACACTATCAGAGCTAAACATTATCATGCCATCTTCTATTGTCCAAGTACCTTTATTATCTTTCAATAGATTAATCATCTCTTCTTCGATATTTAGTATATTAATTACAGTATCTAAAGATGAATTAATTGTATCCAAGTCTTCTTGAGACATTAATTCTTCTTCATTTCCAATAGCTACTTCTTTATAAAAGTCAATGTAATATTCATCATCAATTTTTCCGTCAATATATGACATTATTTTTTCTTCAGTAAACATTTCTGGAAATTTAGTTTTAGCTTTCTCTAATTTTGCTTTAGAATCACTTAGATATTGAGTAGTTTGGACAAAGTCAGGTCCATCAGTTTCGTAATTGTCTGCTGTCACTATATTTGCCATTTGTTCATCATCTAGTAATGCTTTAATTTCTAGTGTATAATTTATACTTTCTTTAAGATAAGCTTTAACAGCTTGTTCTACTATTGCATAATCACCTGTTGTTATAATAGTATCAGCTTTTTTATTAAATGTCTCAACATCAAGATTTTCTACATCACTTGTCATTTCATCCATTTGTTGAATCTCATTTTTTATAGCTAATTCTTGTGTAAATCCCCTAGCAAGAAATATAACTATTCCTCCTACAACAAGTACAATAGCAATAACTGCTATAATAATAGCTATAACACCTTTTTTCTTCATAAAAATCCCCCTTTATTAAATATTTATTATATATTTTTTCTTTTGTATACACTTCTTTTAACTGCAATTAAAATATAGCTTATAACTGCTAAAATTAGTGTTATTATTAATTCATTAGGTTGTAATGATAATGATATTTGTAATAAGTTTTTAAATAATATAACTGCTACATAGAATCCTATTGCTGTTGTTACAAATAAGAATACATGGACTTTCGTGTATGGTTTGCAGACCTCTTGTACTGCTAATATACTAACAAATCCTATCAACAAATACATCATTGTTGTTGCAATATCTTGTGATATTCCTAATGTGTCTCTGAAGAATGTTAAGAATATTATATTAAACATTATAACAACTGCAAATGGCATAGCATTTGTTAATGCCGTTCGTAGGAATGAGCCAGTGACAGGTTTTTTATTCTTTTCAAATGTTATAAAGAATGATGTATATGCTTCTATTACTAAATCTACTAATGTTATTTGTATTGGTATAAATGGAAATTCCATATTTGTTAATATACAGAATATTGATAATAGCACTGAGTAAATTGTTTTTATAAAGAATATTCTCGCTACTTTTGTTATATTATTAACAACTCTTCTACCTTCCATCATTACATCTTTTAATACGCTAAAATCTGAATTTAGTAAAACTATTTGTGATACTTGTTTTGCACTATCTGTCGCTTCTGGAAGTGTTATACTACAATCTGATTCTCTTAGTGCAATTACATCATTAACTCCATCACCTGTCATTGCAACCTTATGTTGTTTAGCTTGCAATGCTTTTACAATAATACTTTTTTGATGTGGTAATACTCTTGCAAAAATGCTGTATTTATCAACTAAATCTACTATTTCAGCATCAGTATTTATTGTAGATAAATCTATATATGAATCATATTCTTTTAACCCTGCTTTTTTAGCAATATTAGAAACTGTTAAGGCATTGTCTCCTGAAATAATTTTTACATCAATACCTTGTTCTTTGAAATATCCTAGCATTTCTTTAGCATTTTTTCTTAATGGATCTTCTAAAATTGCTATTGCTATAACTTCTAATTCAGGTAATTCTGGTTCACTAATTATTGATTTTGTATATGCTATTCCTAAAACTCTTTTCCCGTTTTTTTGCAATTCATTGATTGCTTCTGGCATATTTTCTTTGCTTTTATCAAATAATCTTTCTGGAGCACCTACAACAATAGAGCCTTCCTCTTTAAAAGATATTGAACTCCATTTTCTTTCTGATGAAAATGCTACTTTATCTGCTATTTCAAAAGAATTATCTCCTTTAAAATATTTCTTGAAAGCATGGAATGTAGCATTATTATCATCCATTCCATTAACAAAAGCAGTCATCATATCATTAAAAGAATGTGGTAGTATTTTTTCATTATATTTTTTTATTTCTGATACTCTCATTTCTCCTCTTGTTATAGTACCAGTTTTATCTAAACAAATTGTATCAATATGAGCTAAAGATTCTATACTATATAATTCTTGTACAAGTACGTCTTTCTTAGCTAATTTAATAACTCCTGATTCTAACGCAATTGTTATTAATAATACTAACCCTTTTGGTAACATTCCAAGTAATGCTGCAGCTGTGGCAATAACTGATTGTGCTAGCTCAGATTCTCTATAAAAATATGCTTGTATGAAAAGTATTATTCCAACAGGAATGATTACAAAACTTGTGAATTTTGTCACTTTTTTCATTGAATTTATTAATTCAGAATTATTCTCTTTGTATTTTTTAGTAGCACTGATTATGCTATTTGCAAAATTATCTTCTCCTACCTTTTCAACTTTTGCATAACATCTTCCACTTGTAACATAACTTCCTGAAAGTAATTTATCATCTATATTTTTTTGTATTAAATCTGATTCACCTGTTAGAAGTGCTTCATTAACTTCTACTTCTCCTTCTAATACATATGAATCAGAAGGAATTTGGTCTCCTTGTGATAATAGTATTATATCTCCTAATACTATTTCTTCAATATCTATTTTTTTCTCTTTTCCATTTCTTATAACAGTAGCTTTTGATGCATTTAGTATAGATAGTTTCTTAACTAAATTTCTTCCATGGATTTCTTGTACTATACCGATTATTACATTAATTGTTATTATAAGAAAAAAGAAAGTATTTGTATATGCTTTCACACATAACAAGGCAATTGCTATTATTAAGTTATATAGATTGAATAATGTAAATACATTATCATATATTATTTGCTTTGTTGTTTTTAATTTGCTTTCTTGACTTTTATTAATATTTCCTAGTTCTATTTGCTCTTGAACTTCTTTATCTGTTAGTCCTTTTATATTTTTATCCATTTCTATTATCTTTCCTTCCATAACTGTAATTTTTTTGTCTTTTCTATTTGTTTTGTTAAATATGGTATAATATTATCATAAAAAAATATTAATATCAATCATTATTGCAAAATAAAAAAAGATTTATGGTTCTTCCATAAAATCTTTTCTTTTTCCTGAAATAATATCATCATATAACTCAATTTTATAGTTCAATCTATCTAAAGTTTTCTTAATATCTTCTTGCTTTTCAAGTAATTTTTCTCTCTGACCAATAAGAAGATCTTTTCTTTCTTTAACTGTCGATTTTCCTTTATTAAATAGTTCAACATATTTTTTTAATACTTCTATTGATAATCCTGAACTTCGCATACATTTAATAAATTCAATCCATCTACAAGATTGTTCATCAAAATCCCTAATCCCACTCTTATTTCTTGGAACTGGTGGTAATAACCCCATTTTCTCATAATACCTAATAGTATCTTGAGTCAAACCATATTTTTTACTAACTTCTGCTATAGTCATACTATTCACTTCCTAATTTATTGTATTGCTCATCATTTACTGGCTCACACCATTCATTAGAAGTATCTTCACCTGGCACTTCAATAGCTAAATGACTAAACCAACTATCCTTTTGAGCTCCATGCCAATGTTTAACATTTGCAGGAATTGTAACTACATCTCCTGGTTTTAAACTCTGAGCTGGTTTTCCTTCTTCTTGATACCAACCGTTTCCTTCAACACATACAAGAATTTGTCCTCCCCCTTTTGTAGCATGATGTATATGCCAATTATTTCTACATCCTGGTT
>CALXCG010000044.1 GCA_944386745.1 uncultured Clostridia bacterium
CTCGTTAAAACCTTATTGTTAATCCCTAAATCTTCTACTTGGTATGTTTCAATTACTCCATTATTCTTTTTTAATAATTTTTCTACCTTTTGTATATCATCCATTACTATTTCTCCTTTGCCGTTTTCATTCGTAAATATTATATCATTTACGAATGAAAACGGCAAGCATTTTCTATAAATTTTTAAAAAAATAAAGCACTTGTCAAAGTACCTTATTTAGAGTGCTTCCTCTTTCTTATAATTTTATTTTTAACCTCTAATATTTAAGTATTTTTTATATGTTCACTATATATGTTCGACATACCTCGTATATGTACGGTAGATATGACTGCTTTCTTTTCTTACTGGCTCTGCGTTTCTGTGTCTTTTTTTGATTTTTTTTAGTCATGTTTCCTTGTGCCTCCTTCAATATGAAGATAATTTTTTTGAACAATTTTATGAATTTTTTACCTTTTTTTGTGCTTTTTTATGTTTTTATAAAATCTCTGTAATCCTATTAATTTCAATGTTTTTTAGTCATACTTCAAACATAGCAACGCCACACACTCCACATGACTCGTAAACGGAAACATATCAACAGGCTTAATACTCTTTAATTCATACAGCTCTTCAAACTTAGCCAAATCTCTAGTTAAAGTTGCAGGATTACAACTAATATAAACAACTTTTCTAGGATGAATTTTCAAAATATTATCTATACTCTTATTATCCAATCCTTTTCTTGGAGGATCAACCATAACAACATCAGGAACTACTCCCTTTTCATTTATCAAATCATCTAGCACATCTTCAACGTCACCTGCTAAAAACTCCACATTATCAACACCATTATTCAAAGCATTTTCTTTTGCATCTTTAACTGCATCTTCAACAATTTCTATACCATAAACTTTTTTAGCATATTTTGCCATAAATAAAGAAATTGTTCCAATTCCGCAATATAAGTCAAAAACAATATCATCTTTATCTATTTTAGCCGCTTCTACACCTAAATTGTATAATTTTTCAGCTTGAACTGGATTTACTTGATAAAATGATAGTGGAGATATTTTAAATTTATACTCTCCTAAGATATCCTCAATATATCCATTACCATACAAATTAGCATTTTCTCTTCCCATTATCACATTTGTATTTTTTGTATTAATATTTTTTACAATTGTTTTAACCTCTGGAAAGTTTTCTAATATTTCTTTTACTAATTCTTGCTCTTTTGGAATTGAATTTCCATTTATAACTAATACACACATTACTTCATTTGTCTTAATTCCTATTTTAGTAACAATGTGTCTTACAATACCTCTTCCTGTTTTTTCATCATATATGCTAATATTATTTTTAACAATCCATTCAAACACAAACTTCGCTAGTTTTTCACTTTTTTCATTTTGTATAAAACATTTTTGAATCGGTATAATTTCATGTGTTCTGTTTGCAAATACACCCATTACAGCCTTTCCATTCTTATCAATTCCGACTGGATATTGTGCTTTATTTCTATAAAAATACGGATTTTCCATCCCAAGAGTTTCTTGTACTTGAATTTTTGTTTTCAAGGTTTTATTTACTAAATTTTGAACTGCATTTTGTTTCATCTTTAATGTTTGTTCATATTTAATATGTCTTAAATTACAGCCTCCACATCTTTTATATGTACTACAATCACTTTCTGTTCGATATTCTGATTTTTTTATAATTTCTAATACTTTTCCAAAAGCATGAGAAGATAATACCTTAACAATTAATACTTTTACTTTTTCTCCTTTTATACTATTTGGAACAAATATTGTAAAATTATCAATCTTGGCAATACCTTCTCCTTCAAATCCGTTGTCTATAATATCAACAATATATTCTTGATTTTTCTTTATTGGTGCTTCCATTATCTCTCCTCATTTTAAATTAATTGTTTTTTCATTTCTAAAGATACTTTTTCTTTTAATTTTTCAACTTTTTCTTTTGAATTACCTCCATCTTCACATTCAATAGGTTTTAATATTTTTACAGTTACATCCTTTTTTGTTTTAAAAATCTTTCTATATCCAGTTGGTTCTCTAAATGTGAATACAATAGGCACAATTGGAACGCCATTCCTTACTGCTAAGTCAAATGCTCCATTTTTAAATTTTCTAATTTTGTTGCAATATGGCCATAACGCCGCTTCTGGATAAAAATGAACTATATTTCCTTCTTTTAATGTTTTATCCATTTCTTTTATAAAATACTTTCGATTCTCAATACTTTTTGGTATTGGAATTGCTTTCAAATATTTTATCAATTTTCTTACAAAAGGGATTTTAAAACTTGCTTCTTGTGTTGTGTAATATACTTTTCTTTTTCCATAAGCTAATCCTACCATTGCACAATCTAAGAAAAGTACATGGTTTGAAACACTTATTGCTCCACCTTTAATGTTTTCTAAATTTTCTTTTCCTTCTATTTTTAAGTCATATACAATCTTCAATAAAACTTTTAAAATAGGATATGCAATTCCATAGTATATTAGATTTGAAGCCATTGAAAATGTTTTGCTTTTAGATATGTATTCATAATTTTTATCTATGTTAAATTCAAGTGGTTGCCACAAATCTATTATATTTTCGTTTTCGAACTCTTCCAAATTTTCAAATTCTTCAAATTCTTCAAGTTCTTCAAACTTTCTAATTCCTTCACTACTTCTCATACTCTTCCCCTACTTTATTTCCTTAATAACAATTTCTGATATTTTGTCACAAGTATCTTGACTAATATATTTTTCTTGATTTTTAATCATTTCTTCTTGTAATTCTTTATTATTTAACAATTCTTTGGTGTTTTTTATTACTTCATCTATTGAATCACAACTGATTGACATTTTTCTGTTCTCAAAAAATTGTGCGTTATAATTTTCACATCCAGGTATTGGCATTGTATGAATAAAAGGTTTTCTTAATGTTGCAATTTCTGTTGTTGTTAATCCTCCTGGTTTTGTTAATATTATTTCACTACTTTTCATATATTCACTTATTTTATCTGTGAAAGGTAGTATAATAACATTATCAAAATTTTTATATTTTTCTTCTAATACCTTTTGTAATTTAGAATTATGACCTGTAGAAACGATAAAAGCTACATCTTTTATGTTTTTTAATAATTCTTTTAACATTTCTGTCACATTTCCAAATCCCATACTTCCTGTTAATATAAGTACATATTGTTTTGAATTATCTAATCCTAAATTCTTTTTTACATCTTCTTTATTATATTTCTCTCTATATGCTTTAGCTGTTGGTATTCCATATGGCAATAATTTCTCTTGATTTATTCCTTTTTCTATGAAATCTTTTTCTAACTCTTTGTGAGGCACTATAAAATAATCTGGATTTGTTTCTTCCCAAAATGGTATACACACATAGTCTGTTGCAACTTGCATAAATTTGATATCATGTTCTTTTTTTATTGCTGTTAATGCTTGTGCTGCAAAAAGATGTGTTGTTATAATATATTTATACTCATTTTCTACAATATATTGATACAATCTTTTTTTATTTAAGAAATTTAATGCATATACTGGTGATTTTAGATTTGTTTTTTGATACATTTCACCTAATTTATATACTACTTTAAATATTTTTCCATTTCCTTTTGTAGTTCTTATATACAAATTATTTACTTCTTTTCTAATTCTAGGGTTAACAATATCTAAATATTCTACAAAATCAACATTTAGTCCTTTTTCTTCTAAACTTTCCTTTATTGCTTTTGCAGCTGAATTTTGTCCTCCTCCTGTTCCACAGGATAATATTAATATTTTACTTGACATATATTTCTCCTTTATCCACTAATATTATACTATTTTCGCCATTTTTATACAAGTACTAACACAAATTTATGGTAAAATTTATTTTGACATTTCATACATATTATGTTATATTAGTACTTAACCTTAGCCATCTAGGTGGTGTGTTGCAAGAGTAGTAATACTCTTTGTTTCAGCTTATGTATAAGCAGAAAGGACAGGTATTATGGAAGAAAAATATACCTATTCAATTCAAACAAGTGGTTATATCACCATCAAAAATCTTTTGCAGGAAACTGTTGCCGTTATTGATTATGACGAACGGCTTAGTTTTACAAAAAAGGCTACCCCAGTAGTAAAAAAAGAAGTAAAAGAATTCCTTGATAACAATGATATACCTTATATCTTGTAAAGACTAAAGAAAAAGAGCTAGAAAGCAAATGCCTTCTGGCTCTTTTTTAATCAATCTCAATTGCTCCTGTATAAAGTCCATAATATGTACCCTTTTGAGCAATCAACTCATTATGATTTCCTCTTTCAATAATTCTACCATGGTCTAGTACCATAATTAAATCAGAGTTTTTAATTGTTGAAAGTCTATGAGCAATTACAAAAACTGTTCTTCCTTTCATCAATTTATCCATTCCATCTTGAACAATTTTCTCTGTTCTTGTATCTATACTTGATGTTGCCTCATCTAATATTAAAACTGGTGGATTGTTTAATGCTGCTCTTGCAATTGAAAGTAGCTGTCTTTGTCCTTGTGATAAACCTTCCCCATTTCCTGTGATCATTGTGTCATAACCATGTGGAAGATGTTTTATAAATTTATCTGCATTTGAAAGTTTTGCAGCTTGCTCAACTTCTTCATCTGTTGCATCTAGTTTTCCATATCTAATATTGTCTCTTATAGTTCCTGTAAATAAACTTGTATCTTGTAAAACCATTCCTAGAGACCTTCTTAAGTCATCTTTTTTGATTTTTCTTATATTTATTCTGTCATATCTAATTTTTCCTTCTTGGATATCATAGAATCTATTTATAAGGTTTGTAATTGTTGTTTTTCCAGCTCCTGTTGCACCAACAAAAGATACTTTTTGACCTTCTTTTGCAACAAGTGATATGTCATGTAATATTCTTTTATGCTCTTCATATCCAAATTGCACATTTTCAAATTCTACTTGACCACGAAGTCTTGTATATGTTACTCTTCCATCTTGATGTGGATGTTTCCATGCCCACATTCCTGTTCTTTCTTTGCATTCTACAATTTTTCCATTCTCCATTTTCGCATTAACTAATGTAACATATCCTTCATCTTGCTCTGGTTCTTCATCTAATAGGTCAAATATTCTTTCAGCACCTGCTAGAGCCATAACTATTGAGTTCATTTGTTGTGATACTTGACCTAGTGGGTTTGTAAATGCTTTTACATATTGTAAAAATGCTGCAATACTTCCTATTGTTAATATTCCATTTACTGATAAGATTCCTCCGATTACTGCAACTAATACATATCCTAAGTTTCCTATGTTCATAATACATGGCATTAAGATATTTGCATACACATTTGCTTTTGTCATACTGTCACATAATTGTTCATTTAAGTCATCAAATCTTTGCTTACATTGTTCTTCATAATTAAATACTTTAACAACCTTTTGTCCTTCCATCATTTCTTCAATGTATCCATTTACTTTTCCTATATCTTCTTGTTGTTTAACGAAAAATCTTGAACTATTTCCACCAAGATATCTTGATACAAATACCATCAATACTACCATTGCAAGTACAACCAATGTTAGATATATATTTGTAGCAAACATAGCTACTAAAACTGATACCATTGAAACACATGCTGAAAATACTTGTGGAATACTTTGACTAAGCATTTGTCTTAATGTGTCAACATCATTTGTATATGTACTCATTATCTCTCCATGTGTATGGCTATCAAAATATCTTATTGGAAGTTTTTGCATATGGTTAAACATTTCCCCACGAATTTTATTTAATACTCCTTGTGAGATATTTACCATTAATCTGTCATATGTGTATGTTGCAATTACTCCAACTAGATATACTACTCCCATTACCATTATTACATTTAATAATGCTGTAAAGTCTGGATTTTGTTGTCCTAAAAGCGGTGTGATGAAGTCATCTATTAAGTATTTTATGAATTGTACTCCTAAAACTCCAACTAATGCACTTATTATAATACTTACTAATACTACAACTAATTGAAATTTATATCCTTTTGTTACATATTTTAAAAGTCTTTTTATTGTTTTTGCTTTACTTTGTTTTTTATTCTGCATCTTCATCTCCTCCTTTCGTTTGTGATTCATATACTTCTCTATATATTTCGTTTGTTTTTAATAATTCTTCTGATGTACCTATTCCATCAATTTTCCCTTCATTTAAAACGATTATTTTGTCAGCATCTTCAATTGATGAAACTCTTTGTGCAATTATTATTTTTGTTGTATTTGGTATTTTTTCTCTAAATGCTTTTCTAATCAAAGCATCTGTTTTTGTATCTACAGCACTTGTTGAGTCATCTAGTATTAAGATTTTTGGTTGTTTCAATATTGCTCTTGCAATACAAATTCTTTGTTTTTGCCCTCCTGATACGTTTGTTCCACCTTGGTCTAAAACTGTATCATATTTACTTGGGAATTCTTGAATAAATCCATCTGCTTGAGCCAATTTACATACTTCTTCTAATTCTTCTTGGTCAGCATCCTTCTTTCCCCATCTTAAGTTTTCAGCAATAGTTCCTGAGAACAATACATTTTTCTGTAATACCATTGCAACTTCTTCTCTTAAAGTTTCGATGTCATAATCTCTTACATCAACTCCACCAACTTTAACTGAACCTTTGGTTACATCATAAAGTCTTGGTATTAGTTGAACTAGAGTTGATTTAGAACTTCCTGTTCCTCCGATTATTCCTATTGTTTCACCTTGCTTTATATCTAAATTGATATTTTCTAGTGCATATGCATCTTCATCTTGCTCATCACTATATCTAAAACTTACATTTTCGAATTTAATTGAACCATCTTTTACTTCTTTTACTGTTTTTTCTTTATTTTTCAATGTTGGTTCTTCTTCAATAACCTCTAAAATTCTTTCTGCTGATGATTGTGCCATAATTATCATAACAAATACAAATGATAACATCATAAGACTTGATAATATTTGCCATGCATATGTAATAATACTAGATAATTGTCCAGTTCCCATTTCTCCACCAACAATTAGTTGTGAACCAATCCATGAAATTAGTAGTATACATGCATAAATTGTAAATTGCATAACTGGTCCGTTAAATGCAATAATTTTTTCTGCTTTTTTGAAATATGAATATACTTCTCCATTTACTTCTTTAAATTTGTCTTCTTCATGATCTTCTCTTACATATGCTTTAACTACTCTTATTGCACTTACATTTTCTTGTACAACTCTATTTAACTTATCATATTTTTTGAATACTTTTTCAAAATTAGGATGTGCTTTTCTTGCTATATAAAATAGGATAAAACCTAAAACAGGTATTGCTACAAAAAATACTAATGATAATTTCGCACTTATTGATATTACCATTAATAGTGCAAATATCATCATTATTGGCCCTCTTACTAATATTCTTATAATCATTTGAAAAGCCATTTGCACATTTGTTACATCTGTTGTCATACGTGTTACTAAACTTGATGTAGAAAATTTGTCTATATTTTCAAAAGAATAATCTTGCACTTTATGAAACATTTCTTTTCTTAGATTTTTTGCATATCCTGCTGATGCTTTTGCTGCAAATCTACCTGATAACATACCAAATGTTAATGATAATATTGCAGATACTATTAGTAGTCCTCCTATTTCTAGAATGTACTTAACATCACCATTTTGGATTCCAACATCTATAATTCTTGCCATTAATAACGGAATTATAACTTCCATTACTACTTCTAATACTACAAATATCGGTGTTAAAATTGATGCTTTTTTGTATTCTTTTACATACTTTGCTAATTTTTTAAACATTTATCTTTCTCCTTTCTTTTGTCCGTTTGGGGACGTTTCCGTTTGGACATTTTTGTCCACTTTGGGACACATCTTTCTTTTCCCCTATAAAAAACTCTGTTTCTATATTATTTTTTTAATCTAATTTTGTGATAAATTTTTTGATAATTTATCTATGGTTTTTAAAAAGTTTTCTCTTTCTTCTTTTGACATATTTTTTTCTAATCTTTTTTCTAACTCTTCAATACTAGAATCCACATTATTTATTATTTCTAATGCTTTTTTAGTTATTGTTATTTCTTTTAATCTTGCATCACTGCCTTCTGCTTTTCTTGTTATTAATTGATTTTGTTCTAGTAGTTGCAATATCCCTGCAATTGTTGCTCTTCTCATATCAAATTCACTTTCTATGTCTTTTGCATATACTTTTCCTTCTCCGGGATTTGTCATTTATGAATTTTAATATGATTGCTTGAACTCCTGTGATTCCATAACTTACAAATGCTTCATCTAATTTTCTTTTGATTTTTCTTGACAACATGTGTATTTGACTACCTATTTCATATTCTTTTTTCATTTTGTTAGCCTCCTAACTAATTTTCTATTTTAATACATTTCTTTTGTGTTGTCAAGTGGTTTGGAGCAAAAAAAGCTATATTCGGTACGCGAATTCAAAAAATAATATAAAAATTAGTAAAAATGAATTTTTCAAAATCGTTTGACATATAATAAAAAATATAGTATACTATATTTAGCTTAATTAAGTAACAAAAGTTATTCATGAGTGTTCGAAAAAACTAAATGTATGGTAGCATTTAGTTTTTTCATTTTTTCAACAAAAAAAGATAATGCAACTAAAATGGTAGTGTCACATTATCTTTTTTCGGTTAGCTAAACCTCATCTTGTTCATGGTCATTTAGCTTGTTGTCTTTTTGGACTTTCCCAAGAGCTACTTGATTTAAGTCTTTTTCTTTTTGTAATAGTAATTCCACTAAACGCCATACTAAATCTGCATTATTCATGAGTATTCCTCCTTTCACAAAGATTTCCTCTGAAAAGGATGTTCTTATTATACTTTATTTTCCATTTTTTTACAATATCTTTTTGACATTTCATAAATTTTATCATTAATATCAAATTTCTTTAAACACCCTGCCAAGGGCTTCATGGATTACTAAATCCGCTCTATTATCAAAAGGTGTAACATCTCGATTTATTAAAACTAAATTTTTTCCTTTAAAATAATCAATTAATCCACTTGCTGGATAAACTGTTAATGATGTTCCTGCAACTATTAGCAAATCTGCTTTATTTATAGCAATTATTGACTTATGCAATGTTTCTTCATTTAATCCCTCTTCATATAACACAACATCTGGCTTTATGATTCCACCACAAGTACATTTAGGAATTCCATTACTATTAAATACGTATTCTGAATCATAAAATTTATGGCATTTCATACAATAGTTTCTTAATACACTTCCATGTAATTCAAGAACATTTTTAGCTCCTGCCTTTTGATGTAGACCATCAATATTTTGAGTAATAATTGCTTTTAGTTTTCCTTTTTTCTCTAATTCAGCTAGTTTAATATGAGTTATATTTGGCTCATACTTTAAAGAGTTCATTTTATCTTTATAAAACTTAAAAAATTCATCTGTGTAATTTATAAAGAAAGTATGGCTAAGTATTTCTTCTGGTGGATAATCATATTTTTGATTGTATAAACCATCCTTACTTCTAAAGTCTGTAATACCACTTTCTGTTGAAACTCCTGCTCCTCCGAAAAATACTATATTATTGCTATCATTTACTAATTGTTTGAATTGTTGTACCTTATCTTCCATAATCTTTTACTCCTCTAAAATTTACTATTTTACTAAATGTATTGTATCATAAGAATATAAGTCAATCAACAAAAAGTAACATAAGAAAAAGAACAGACTTAAATCTGCTCTTTGAATTATGGTTTGGTGGCTTCAGAAAGACTTTATTACCTGTTTTTAATACTTTCACATATGTTTGTTTAGTTGATAGTTTAAACATTATAAATTAATATAAATTATTGAGAATTAAAAATAATGAATATAAATAAAATATTTATTTAAAATTATATTAAATAATATATTTTAAGAATGGAAATTTACCAGAACTATTTCTAAAAATATGAGCCTTTGGCGAATATTTTTAGGCACGATTAAAATATTTCAATTTATGGAGCGTAGCGAAATAAATTAAATATTAATCGTGCAATAAAAGGGTTGTTAGGGAAAAGAATTTTCCCTAACCATACAGAACGTCTGCGACGTTCTAGTATGTTAGTAACTCATTAAGAGTTTCAAATAAGAAAAACAAAGGGGTATTTTATTTTTGTAAGCCTTCGAAGTCTAGCTAAAAAATAAAAGGAAATATTGCCAACGAGTTATGCAATAATTAGAAATGCTAATTACAAAAAAGATAATTTAGCAGGACTATACAAACATAACGAAAGAGAACAACAAATTAAAAAATTATATTGATAAAACTCTTGAATATGTTAGTATTTTATTTAATTTCTCAAAAGTTACTTTAAAGAATTTAATAGATAATTTTGTAAAACATTTTGAAAGATAAAAATATAGTGGGATTTTTACTTTTAAAATTTGTTGGTATATTATGATTTCTTTTCTATTTCATAATATTTTGACATTTTTATCTCCTTCAAGGCACAAAAAATGAGGTACCTCTTTTATTTATTGGCGAAACTGAGATGGCTTAAGACCTACATCCTTTTGCCTCCTCAGTTTCGCAAATTCACGTTTTATAAAAACGTATATTGCGAGTTGCAATTACTACTATATTAAATTTTTTCTTTTCAGTAGCCAGTATTACTTAACATAAATCGCAAGGCGGGAAGCAGAGTAGCTGTACGAATTGTAAGGACCGTTGTTGCCGCGAAAACTAGGCGAAGTGCTGTTGAAGTAATTACCGCCCTCTAACAACTCGATTGAGTGTGTCGTTAGCCTCTAATGTCCATTCATAATGACAACCATATAAGTCATATATATTATTTATAATGTCTGTTTCTGATATTCCTGTTGTTATTTCAGTATTTCGATTATCCCCGATATTACTTGTTACATCTACATCATTATCTTGCATCCATTTCATCATTGCATCATACTGACTTCCCCATATCATACTACTTTCTACACTATTAGCAGTATTAATATATGTTTTTCCATATGCATATAATCCATACCACATATTATTTGAATCAGCTACTATTGGTGTAACATTTGCCACACTTGCCGCTGTATTTGTAGACGTTGATTTACTCATTTCATATCTACCTATATAGAAGCCACCATATTTTTCTATACTCTTAATCATAGTATTATAATCTTTTTGCATTGTATTTTTTAATGTACTCATATCTGCATAATCAGCTGTATTATTTGTTAATATTCCTTTTATTATATTTAAATATGCTGAATTACCATCATAATAAGATATTATATCTGGTTCTCTTAATCCACTATTCTCTGTATATGTTGTATTTGGTGTGTCTCCATTAAAATTTTCTCCTATATTTGTTGCGTATAATTTTCCTACTATTTTTGTGTTATTATTATGCGTTTTACAGACTATTTGGTCATTTTCCAATTGTAAATTACAACTTCCTCCTGCTGTTGAACATTGTGCCATTTCATTTAAATCTGCTGGTATCCATACAAACTCATTTCCAATACTATTGTTATTTTCATCTATTGTGTCTGTTATTACTAATCCATTTTCTATAGTATCTATTGTATCACTTGTTCCTACTGCAAATCCTTCTGGTATCCATGCTGTTAATCCATTTTTTGTATATTGCTGTGTACTTGTATATATATCAGAGAATTTCTCTACATATTTTCCATTTGTTATTTCTACGGTATATGTTGTCTTTCCGCCATTACTTTGCTCTACTACAAATGTATATTCTCCATTTTCTTCTACTTCATATGTTGTTGTAGTTGTATTTTCTACTGAACTTCCATCTGGCAATGTTATTTTTGTTATCTCTCCTTCTGTTGCTTCTGCATTTATTGTTATTGTTATTTTTTCACCTTCATCTACTTGTCCTTCTGGACTTATACTATGAGTTACTATTGGTGCTGGTATCATTTGTTCTACTCTTCCATTTTTACTTACAAAATATCTTCTTCCTGTATCTGTTATTGTTACTATAAATCCTTGTTCTTCTCCATTTTCTCCTTCTTCTAAACTATACTTGTATTCTCCAAATGTATTTTCAAGTTCTGGGTCTAAATACTCTTCTAATACTTCTTTTCCGTCATTATCTATTAATGCTGCCTGTGCTGATAATTCTACTTTTTCCTTTTCTTCTGCTATTTCTGTTCTTTCTTTACTATCTGTTGCTCTTGTTAGTATTCCATTTTGCCCTGTTAGTGTTGCAATACTTACTCCTGCAAGTATTAGCAAAACAATTATAGTTATTACAAGTGCTATTAAGGTAATACCATTTGCTTTCTTAAAATACTTGAATTTTTTAATACTCATTCTTTTTTCGATTTTGTTCATTTCATTAGTTCCTCCATTTCTTTATTTGGATTTTTCGTTAGTTTTAATGTAACCAAATTTTTCATTCAGTATTCATTATGTTTTCCTCGCATACACATTTTACTATAACTCTTTTTCTTTGAACATGAATTTAAAACCGACTTAATGCGGTTTTAATCCGCATTTTATATATTGTAAAATATAAATACTCAAAAAAGGTGCGTAAAAATCACCAAAAGTATGAACTTTCACTAATTTTCACTATTTTTTAAAAAAATCATTAAAATTTTACTAAAATTAGGTGCGTCTGACGCACCTTTTTCAATTTTTTACCCTAAAATAGGCAATTTTTCATATCTAAAGGTGCGTGACACGCACCTTTTTATTTTTTTGATATTTCAAACTTTTTAGAGTAATATAATATTAACCTAGGTAATTTTAAAAATCTCTATATAGAGTAAAGGATGAAAAAATGAAAAAGAAAAATTTAAACCCTACAAAAAATAAAATTGAAAGGAAAGTGAAATAGTATGGCAATAAAAGGAAGTAGCGAAGGTTATGTATTTTTTAATAAACAAAGGAAACGTTGGAATGCACAGTATAGAGAATATGATGTAAATACTGGAAAACTACAATTAAAAACTAAAAGTTTCAAAACTGAAGATGAAGCTGAAAAATACTTAAGTACTATCATGTATCAAAAAGGAAATCCACTTTATATTGAACATCATGGTATACCATTATGTGAAATCTTAAAATCAAATTTAAAGTTGAAATTAGAAACAAATCAAGTTGCACTTGCTCAATATGGTAGAACTTTACATTCAATACATCAATTAGAAAAATTAGCTATTGGAAATAAAAATATTGATACTATAACATCAGATGAAATTCAAGCATATTTGAACTCTCTAACATATTTAAGTAACTCAATGATAGATAAAGCATATCAGCAATTAAATCAAGCATTTAGAATTGCAATAAATAAAGGATATATTATGAAGAATCCCATGACTGATGTTATTAAACCTAGAAGTAACAAAGAAGATAAAATAGTAAGGGCATTAACAGTTGAAGAACAGCAACAGTTTACAAATTGGTTAGTTAATAAACCAGTCAGCGAGTATAAATATAGAAATGTTTTTTTAATTCAAATGTATATGGGTTTACGTGTTGGAGAGACTCTTGCACTTTCCACACATGATATTGATTTGAAAAACAAAAAAATTAACATACATAGAACTTTAACAACGGATGAAAAAGATAATGTTATAATGGGAAATAAAACAAAAACTTATTCTGGTAAGAGAACATTACCAATTCCAGATTTTCTTTATCCTTATATAATTGAGCAAATGCAGATTGCAAACAATCAGGAAAACAACGAAGAAAAACTATTATTTAAACCTAAAAATGCAAAATATGCAAGGCGTGCTAATGTTAATAATGAACTCAAGAGAATTTTAAAAAACAAATTTGGAATTACTGGTATATCAACACATAGTTTAAGACATACATTTGGAACAAGATGTATTGAAAGTGGTATGGCTCCTGTTGTAGTTCAAAGATTAATGGGACATAAAGATATTAGTATTACTTTAAATACATATACATCTGTTTTTGATAAGTTTAAAGAAGATGAAATAGATAAAGGAAATCAATATTATATATATGAAAATCTATTTTTAGATTTTCCAAGAGCTTTTCCAGAAAATGAAAAAGAATT